>JALWNF010000033.1 GCA_026995985.1 Campylobacteraceae bacterium | reverse complement strand
CACGAGATATTGCTTTTCATCAGTGTCACAATTTTTTAGAAGATTGTGGACTTGATGAGGTTGAGTTGGTTCCTGTAGACTCTACAGCAAAGGCTGCTAAGTTAGCAACAGAAGAGGATGGTAGTGCAGCTATTTGTGCCGATGTAGCTGCAAAGATGTATAATCTACCTATTCTATTTCAAAATATAGAAGATAGAGGAAATAACAAAACACGCTTTTTTATTATTAGTGATTTTGAAAATCGTCCATCTGGAAACGATAAAACCTCTATATTGGTAAGGCTTCCAAATAGACCTGGTTCTTTGGTCGATTTTTTAAATGATTTTGAGCGTTGCGAGGTCAACTTAACAAAAATTAAGTCTCATATTGTAGAGGGGGAGTCTCTATTCTTTATAGAGTTTAATGGACATAAAGATGACCCACATATTGAAGAGATAATTAAACGACACATAGATGAGATTAAGATTTTAGGCTCTTATGTTAAAGAGAATGAAGATATTTAGTAAGGAGATATAATGAAGTTTAATGAAGCTCTAAAAGAGATAAAAACTTATGAAGCAGGAAAGCCTATAGAACTAGTTGTTCGTGAATTTGGGATTGAGCCTAAAGATGTAGTAAAACTAGCATCAAATGAGAATCCAAAAGGGTGTAGCCCTAAAGTGGCTAAAGCAATTGCAGATAGTGCCCATAGGGCATATCTCTATCCAGATGATTCGATGTTTGAATTAAAAGAGGCTCTCTCAAAAAAGTTTGATGTAGGAGATAACAATATTATTATTGGTGCTGGTTCTGACCAAGTGTTAGAGTTTATAGCTCGGGCTTTGTTAACTTCAGATGATACTGTACTAATGTCACAGGTAACTTTTGCAATGTATGAGATTTATGCTAAACAGATGGGAGCTAAGATAGTTAGAACTCCATCATATAGACATATTGTCTCTGAGTTTATAGAAGCTTACAATGAATATAAACCTAAAATTGTATATATTTGTACTCCCAATAATCCAACTGGAGATGCCACAAGTAAAGAGGAAGTATTGGCTATTATTAATGCTGTCTCAAAAGAGAGTTTGGTGGTAGTTGATGGGGCATATATGGAGTATGCAGCGGCAAAAGATGAGAAGTATAAAATTGAGCCAAAAGATATTATTGAGTTTTCCAATGTTATCTATCTTGGAACATTCTCAAAAGCCTATGGATTAGGTGGTATGAGAGTAGGATATGGGATTGCAAATAGAGAGCTTATAGAACAACTCTATAAGATGAGACCACCATTTAATATTACTACACTATCTTTAGTAGCATCAATTGAAGCAACAAAAGATGAAGAGTTTGTAAAAGAGTCAATAGCACTACACACCCAAGAGATAAAACGTTATGAGGAGTTTGCTAAAGAGCATAGGCTTGACTATATCGATAGCTATACAAACTTTATTACCTACCTATTTGATGACTCTATTGATTCAACAGAGATTTCAGATAAGCTACTAAGAGAGGGGGTCATTGTTCGTAATTTAGCCTCATATAAGATGAATGCAGTGCGAATTACTATTGGAACACCAAAACAGAACGATAGACTCTTTGAGGTCTTAAAGAGGAGTTTAGCATGAGTAGATTTGGTGACTTAAAGACAAAGAGTATAAAAGAGCTAGAGGAGATTGCTAATCAGGTACGCCAAAAAATTTTAGAGACTGTAAGTAAAAATGGAGGGCATCTGAGCTCTACTTTGGGAGCTACAGATATTATTGTAGCGATGCATGCAGTTTTTGATGCTAAAGAGAACCCATTTATCTTTGATGTATCTCATCAAGCCTATGCACATAAGTTGGTTACCAATAGATGGGATAGCTTTGATACATTGAGACAATTTGGTGGATTGAGTGGCTATACAAAACCAAAAGAGTCAGATAGTGATTACTATATGGCAGGTCACTCCTCTACATCAATCTCTATTGCAACAGGGGCTGCTAAAGCGATTGCACTAAGAGGAGAAGAGGGGAGGCGAATACCTATAGCTTTAGTAGGTGATGGCTCAATGTCAGCTGGAATGGTATATGAGGCGATGAATGAGTTGGGAGACAGAAAATACCCGGCTATTATTATCTTAAATGATAATGAGATGAGTATAGCTTCACCTATTGGGGCTTTGAGTAGAATACTCTCTCAAAAGATGGCATCTCCATTTTATCAGAAGTTTAAAGCTAAAACAAAAGAGATGTTAGAGGCACTTCCAGATAGTGCAACATATCTTGCAAAACGTCTTGAGGAGTCTTTTCATCTTATTACTCCTGGAATTCTTTTTGAAGAGCTTGGTTTAGAGTATATTGGTCCTATTGATGGTCATGATATAGGCTCTTTAGTAGAGACACTAAAGTTAGCAAAAGATTTAAAACGTCCTGTGATTATTCATGCACAAACAACAAAAGGTAAAGGGTATGAGGTAGCAGAAGGGGCAGGTTCAGACAAAGAGCATTGGCATGGAGTTGGTGCTTTTGATATAGCTACAGGAGAGTCACTAAAAAAGTCTGCTCAAAAAACTGCTACAGCTATCTTTTCAGAGACTTTAGTTGAGTTAGCAGATAGAGATGATAAGGTAGTAGGTGTAACGGCAGCTATGCCTAGTGGAACAGGGCTCTCTAAGGCTATAGAGAAGTATCCAGATAGATTTTGGGACGTTGCTATTGCAGAGCAACATGCTGTAACCTCTATGGGACCTTTAGCTAAAGAGGGTTTTAAACCATTTTGTGCTATCTACTCTACCTTTTTACAACGAGGCTATGACCAACTCATACACGATATTTGCCTTATGAATTTGGGAGTTGCTTTTGCCATTGATAGAGCTGGAATAGTAGGTGAAGATGGAGAGACACACCAGGGTGCCTTTGATATATCTTACTTAAGAGCTATTCCAAATATGACTCTTTTTGCTCCATCTAGCGATACAACTATGAAGTTAGCTATGGACTTTGCAAAAGATTTTCCAACTCCTTGTGCATTTAGATACCCAAGAGGAGCATTTATCTCTCAAAATAGAGATGCAACCCCTTTTAAGCTTGGGGAGTCATGTATTGTAGAAGAGGGTAGAGATATTCTGTTTATTGGTTATGGCAATGGTGTAGGTAGGGCTGAAGAGACAGCTAAACTTATGGAGGCTAATCCTACAGTCTTAGATTTACGTTTTGTTAAGCCTTTAGATAGGAAAAGACTAGCTCAACTAGCTCAAACTCATAAGCAGTGGTATATCTTTTCAGACTCTGCTAAAATGGGTGGAGTTGGTTCAGCTATTTTAGAGTTTTTAAATGAAGAGAAGATTTCAGATATTACTTTAGAGAGTTTTGAGTATGAGGATAGCTTTATTACCCATGGCAATACAAAATTAGTTGAGGAGTCTTTGGGTATTTTGCCTGAACAGTTAGCAAAAAAGATAGAAGGAAAATTGTAGATGTCAAAAGAGTATATCTTTACCTCTGAATCTGTAACAGAGGGTCATCCAGATAAGATGGCTGACCAGATTTCAGATGCAATTTTAGATTATATTATTGAGCGTGACCCAAATGCAAGGGTAGCTTGTGAGACACTTCTTTCAAATGGTTTTTGTATTATTACAGGTGAGTTAAAGACTGAAACATATGCACCCATGCAGGAGATTGCAAGAGATGTAATACGACAAATAGGCTATACTGATGCCTCTTTTGGGTTTGACTACCGTTCAGCAGGGGTTCTAAATGGCATTGGAGAGCAAAGTCCTGACATCAACCAAGGGGTAGACCAAAGTTCAGGAGAGATTGGAGCAGGTGACCAAGGGTTGATGTTTGGTTATGCTTGTAATGAAACCCCTGAGTTAATGCCTCTACCTATTTCATTAGCTCACAAATTGACTGCAAAACTAGCAGAGGTAAGGAAAAATGGCACTCTTCCTTTCTTAAGACCAGATGGAAAGGCACAGGTGAGTGTAAAGTATGTAGATGGTAAACCCATATCTGTCAATACAGTTGTTATCTCTACTCAACATAGTGAAGAGGTTAGTAATGATATTTTAAGAGATGCTATTATGACAGAGGTGATAAAAGAGGTTATTTCTAAAGAGTTACTTACAGATGAAACTACTTACCATATTAATCCAACAGGTCGTTTTGTAATTGGTGGACCTCAAGGAGATGCAGGACTTACAGGTCGAAAGATTATTGTTGATACCTATGGAGGCTCTTGTCCTCATGGTGGAGGGGCATTTTCAGGTAAAGATCCAACTAAAGTTGACCGTTCAGCAGCTTATATGGCACGATATATAGCAAAAAATTTAGTAGCATCTGGTGTTGCTAGTAGATTAACTATTCAGATTGCTTATGCTATTGGTGTGGTTGACCCTGTATCTGTAATGGTAGATACGCATGGAACAAGCTCTATAGAAGAGAAGAAGATAGAAGCTTGTATTAAGGAGCTTTTTGACCTATCCCCAGTAGGAATTATTAAAGAGTTAGAACTACTAAAACCTATATATAGACAAACTGCCTCCTATGGTCATTTTGGACGAGAGGATATGGGGTTTAAGTGGGAAGAAACGAAACGTGTAGATGATATAAAAAGCTACTTATCTATGTAAATAGTCAAATTAATTAGATTTATTAAAGGGTTATTTAAAGTAGTTTTGCTATAGTTTGGTATCTTTAAAATAAAGGAATGAAAATGGCAGTAAAAATTTTAGATACTTGTATTTGTTGTGCAGCATGTATTGATGAGTGTCCAACAGAAGCAATTGTAGATGAGGATGATAATCCAACAGGTGAAGAGATTTACTATGTATACGAAGATAAATGTGTTGAGTGTGTAGGTTACTTTGATGTTCCAGCATGTGCTGAAGCTTGTCCAACTGAAGAGTGTATTGTATGGGCTGAACCAAAAGAGGGTCAGACTCTTCGTGAAGATAGAGGTGAGCCAGGTACAGAGGTAGTTGAAGACTAATTTTTACCTATTACAAAGTATGTTTTGCATACTTTGTAACTTCTTATAAAACTCCATTAAAATCAATCTTTCTTTAATAACATTCTGATATAATTCCAACTCAAATATTTTAGTAGAGCTTATTTTAAGCTTATGGAGCAAAAACGTGGAACAAACATTATCAATCATAAAACCAGATGCAGTTGCTAAAAATGTAGTAGGTCAGATTCTTGCTAGATTTGAAGCAGCAGGTTTAAGAGTTGCAGCAACTAAAAAAATTCAACTTTCAAAAGCAGATGCCCAAGAGTTTTATGCTATTCATGCTCAGCGACCTTTCTTTAATGACTTAGTTGAGTTTATGATTTCTGGTCCTGTTGTTGTGAGTGTACTCGAAGGTGAAAATGCGGTAAAGAAAAATAGAGATTTAATGGGAGCTACAAATCCTGCTGAAGCAGAACCTGGTACTATTAGAGCAGATTTTGCTCAGAGTATTGATGCTAATGCTGTTCATGGTTCTGACTCTCTTGAGAATGCAGTTAACGAGATTAATTTCTTCTTTGCAAAAAGAGAGATTTTATAACTATTAAAAACTATGAAAATAGTTTTTAATAAAATTGGTTCAACCAAAAAACCTTTTAAGCTAACTATTTCAGGTATTACTTTAGAGGGTACATTGGTTAAGAGTGGTTATCATCTAGTAAAACTTGAAGGAGAGCTAGAGGGCAACATAGAGCTCTATTGTGATAGATGTGGTAAGGAGTATCAACACGATATGAAATCCCCACTTTGCTTAACTTTAAGTGATGAGGTCATTGAGACTGAAGATGATTTAGATATAATCGAATTTGTCGATGGAGTAGTAGATTTGGACTTTATTGTCCAAAGTGAGATTGCTTCTGTTGAAAACTCATATCACTACTGCCAAAAGTGTAGTGATGATGAGTCTGAATTTGAACAAGAATTTTAAATTAACATATAAAAGGAATTAATTATGGCAGTACCTAAGAGACGTGTTTCTAAAACAAGAGCAGCAAAGAGAAGAACACACTACAAGTTAACACTACCAAGACCTGTAAAAGATGCAGATGGTACATGGAGAATGCCTCACCATATGAATATGACAACTGGTGAATACAATACAACAAAAGCGTAAGTAGTTCTGATGATTAGAATTGCTATTGATGCAATGGGTGGGGACTTTGGTCCTGAACCTATTATAGAGGGTGTAGTTGATGCACTTGATGAAAAGAGATTCTTTCCTATACTTGTAGGAGACCAAGAACAGATTAGTTCATTTTTACCAGAGTTTTATCTTGATAAAGTAGAGATTGTTAACTCTTCTGATGTTATTGCTATGTCAGACCAAGCAACACATGCTTTGAAGAGAAAAGAGTCCTCTATATATAAAGCAGTGGAGCTAGTACGTAATGGAAAAGCAGATGCAGTAGTCTCAGCTGGACACTCGGGTGCAACTATGACCTTAGCAACACTTAGAATAGGTCGTCTACCTGGTATCTCTAAACCTGCATTGGCTACTATTATGCCAACTATAGCCTCTAAAACACTACTTTTAGATGTAGGAGCAGTAACTGACTGTACTCCACAAAACCTTTATGAGTTTGCTATTATGGGTGAAGTCTATGCACAAAAGGTACTTGGTCTATCTAGACCTAGAGTAGGGCTTCTCTCAAATGGTGAAGAGGACTCTAAAGGAAATGCTTTAACTAAAGAGGCATTTAAACTTATGAAAGATGTTCCTGGTTTTCAAGGTAATGTTGAGGGGTCAGATATTTTTAATGCTTCTGTAGATGTGGTGGTTTGTGATGGATATACAGGAAATATTGTCCTTAAAGCAAGTGAGGGTGTTGTCTCTACTGTCTTTACACTTATGAAAACACATATTAAAAGGTCAATTCCAGCAAAAATTGGTGCTTTTCTTATGAAGAAAAAAGTGTTTAGAAAACTCAAAGAGAAGGTAGATTATGCAGAATATGGTGGTGCCCCTTTACTTGGAGTTAAAGGTTGTGCTATTATATCGCACGGTAAAAGTAACGCTAAGGCAATTAAAAATGCAATTTTTCAAGCCATAGCCTATAGTGATTCGGGTGTTAATAATGCCATTGAAGAGCTACTTACTAAAAAATAACTATTAGAACTAATATTTAAGGTAGACAATGTACGCAAAATTTCATTCTATTGGGGCTTATGTCCCATCTAAAGTATTAAGTAATGCAGACCTAGAGAAGATGGTCGACACTAGTGATGAGTGGATTTTAAAACGTACAGGTATATCTGAACGACGAATTGCTGCTAAAGGTGAAAATACTAGTGATATGGCAGCTAAAGCCTCTAAAATAGCTATTCAAAGAGCTGGTTTAGAAGTATCTGATATTGACTTAGTAGTCTGTGCAACTGTAACTCCTGATTACTTTAATATGCCTGCAACTGCTTGTATTATCTCTGATAAACTTGGCATTAAAAATGTTCAAGCCTTTGATATCGCATCTGC
>JALWNF010000032.1 GCA_026995985.1 Campylobacteraceae bacterium | reverse complement strand
TGTCCAACAGCATGAGCATCAGAAGAGAAGGTAATGGGAATATCTAGTTCATAAGCAACTTCTAGTAAAGATTGAGAAGGATATATCTCTTTACATGGTTTTCTTAGTCCTGCTGAGTTGAGTTCTAGTACCATATTTGCTTTTTTTATAGCTTTAAGAGCAGGAGTAGCAATAGAGCGAATATCTTTTTTAGGTAAAAAGTTAAAGACCTTAATGAGGTCAAGGTGTCCAGCAATATCAAAGTAGCCTGTTTTTGCCATAGCCTCTATACTATTAAAATACTCATACCAAATATCATCAATATTTCTAGTAGCATATTCATCTTTAAAGTCAGGATTATCAAATCCCCATGTTCCTAAAAAGTGAACTGAACCAATAAGGTAGTCAACTTTTGCATCAAGAACACGCTGGTCAATAAAACCTTTTAGATAGTCGACCTCATATCCTAAGAGTATTTTGATTTTGTCCTTATACTCCTCTTGTAGGGATTTAACATCATTTTCATAATCATTCATCTCATCAAATCTAAGACGATACTGCTTATCAAAATTCATAGGAGCATGTTCTGCAAATCCATAAATATCAATACCAAGTTCAATAGCACGTTCAATATAGCTTCTCATTGAACCTTTAGCATGGTTACATCGGGTTGTATGGTTATGTAAATCTATTCTCATAAAGGCATTGTAACATAAAAATACAATGCCTAAGATAAGAAGTGTTAGAAGTTTGAAGATAGTCTAAATTTGTCAAATTTTCTTAGATTGTTGTGGACAATAAACTTTCGTAACTTATTTGGATAGTTACGAAGTTCACAGTAGTTTACTAAGTATTTAACTAATTCAAGAGGGTTGTCTGTAATGTTTCTTTTATGTCTAAAGCTTTTATAGGCTCCTCTTCCAATAATAAGAAAGTAGTCATCAATAGCATCACTTAGTGAGGCATATTTTTTTAAATAGACAGGTTTACCATTACGTGTCTTTTTTGCTCTAATTCTAGGTTCATTTTTGTTATATGACCATACACCAAAAATATTGTTTGCCTCTTTAAAGAATCGAGATTCCCCCCATGCCGATTCAATAGCAGCTTGAGCAAGAACAATACTTACAGGGTGTGTTTTTAGTCTATTGGCTAATTTTTTAATATTATTAGTTTTATATTTTTTATATAGCTCCTCTAAAAATGAATAATCATCTTCTGACCATGCCTCTTTTGGAGTATGCATTAATGAAATTACTCTCTCTCTCTTTAACTTTAAGTTGGCTTTAGAGATTAAAATTGCAGGTAGAATCATATGGAAGAACTTCTGTTTCTTTTCAGAGACTTGTAGATTTTTAAGAGAGACTGTGTTTGTGTAGTTTATAGGTTCAATAACTTTTGATTTAAAGACTTTAATATCATCAGGAGTTTTAAGTCTTTTGTTAACTGTAACGATTTTATCATCTTCAGTAACAGCTGGAAGTAGTTCACTATTTTGAACATTTAGACTATCTGATTCTAATGGTTTTGAATTGTAACTTACCATTTGAATATTGTAGTTATTTACTTCCTTTTTTATATCCTCTAAATAAGCATTATCTAATGCAAAAAGAGTTAATGAACAAACAAAA
>JALWNF010000031.1 GCA_026995985.1 Campylobacteraceae bacterium | reverse complement strand
AATATTACGGATTGGGAAGGCGTAGATATGGAGGCGTATCTGTATGATATAGATTCAGATATGCATGTAGTAAGTGAAGATGATGCCATAAAACATTTAGGAGAGCAGTTTAGTGCAAATCATCAAAGTTCAGGTTCAGGTGGTTCAACAGGTGGGAAAAATTTAATAAATTCTGTTGATGCTAAACATTTAGCAGGGTATACTCTAAAGGTTGAAAATAAACTTAACAATGGAGATAACTGGACAGTAGTATACTATATATTTAAAGAAGGTAATAAAGTAACTAGAGTAAAAGAGGGAAGAGATGGAGACCAGCAAGTAGATGAGGCTACATATACTATAAAAGATGGTATAAAAGGAGCTTATTTCCTAGATGCTAAAATAGATAATGAACATCATTTTGAATTAATGTTAACAGATGATTATCATTTTAAAATACTTGGTAAAGGATTACCACTTACCCTTATGCCAAATGACAAAAATGGTGTTGTTATAAAACATCATAGTAATCCACAACCTAGCTCTAGTAGTGTTGTAACAGTAAAAAGTGTAGATGATTTAAAAGGGTATACATTTACTTCAAGTGAAAGCATAACAGGTTCAGGTGCATTTACAGCTCATCAAACTATTGAGTTTAAAGTTAATTGTGATGGTAGTTATAAAGAGACTATTAATACATATTTAACAGGTCAAACTGCTGAACCTACTTTAAATGAAGGTAATAGTGAAGATATAAGCATTGATTTTGATAGTGTCACAATAGGTGAAGATTCAATATATTTAGATTCAAATAAACAGATTATAGCTGGAAAAAGTTGCATATCTTCAAATGGAAAACTTGGTAAAAGTTGTCAAAATGGATTGTATGTTAAGAGTATAAAAAAAGAGAGTTGTAATTAAAGAGGTACTCCTCTTTAATACACTCTATTAACTTCTTTGCACTTATTTTAATCTTATTTAACTAATAAAATAATTATATTAATACTATATTTAAATATATAGTTTATTTTTATAATATTTTTTTAAATGTAGTGTTTCTGTAATAAATTATAAGGAAAAAAAATGAAAAAGGTTCTACATAGTATTTTAATTTTAAGTCAGCTGTTTTCTATAAGTTTATATGCAAAAGAGGCTAAATGGCATAATCTTAAAAAAATAAATTCATATAAAAGTGATGATTATCATCTAAGAGAAGATGTTATTGCATTGGAGATAAGAACTTATGATGATATTGATAACTATAAAAAACCAGCATATATTCCTGTCTCTATCTATTCAAAACCTTTAAACTCCATAGATAAAAAATTAGTTAAATACTTTCATGATGCATCTCCAGATTTTAGTCGTAAAGGAGATATACGAAAAGTACCAGATTTAAAAGGTGATAAAACTAGAGCATTTATGCTTAAAAAAGATAATGTGGTTTACAGAATGAATGAGATTTCAGATGTTGTTTATGCTTTAGGAGAGATAGATAGACCAGCCGAAGCTTATCTTGTTTGGTGGATAAACTCTAAATATAGTGGTATAAAAGATATCAAAAAATGGAAATCTGCAAATAGCCCTGTTGTTAAAAGTAGCAAATATCGTCAAACTTCACAAGGTTATGAGATGATTAT
>JALWNF010000030.1 GCA_026995985.1 Campylobacteraceae bacterium | reverse complement strand
CTCTTAACGCAAGTAATGGAGCAAAAGTCAATGGTGTACTACTATATGGTATTAACTCCTCAGGAAAATCTTCACTTATGAAGAGTATTGGTCTGTCGGTCATACTAGCTCAAGCTGGTTTTTTTGTTCCTGCTCAAGAGCTTAGACTTGGTATCTATGAGCAACTCTTTACTCGTATTGTCTCACATGATAACCTCTATAAGGGGCTTTCGACCTTTGCTGTAGAGATGATGGAGCTAAAAAATATCTTTAACCGTGCTACAAAAAAGAGTCTTATATTAGGAGATGAGATTTCGCAAGGGACAGAGACCGAGTCAGGACTTGCTATTGTGGCGGGAGCAATTTTAAAGCTTTTAGAGCTAGATGCTACCTTTATCTTTGCTACACATCTACACCAGCTTAAAAATATTGAGAGACTTCAAAAGGTTGACTCTCTTATTTTTCTTCATCTAGGGGTAACTTATGATGAAGAGAGTGATACTCTTATCTACAACCGTCAACTACAACTTGGTATGGGTTCATCTCTGTATGGTTTAGAGTTTGCAAAATCTCTACACATGGACAAAACCTTTCTAAAAAATGCCTATGAGATTAGAGAGACTCTTCTAGGCAAGAGTTCTGAACTAAAACAGCTCTCTCAAAAAAGACGTAGCAGATACAACAAAAGTCTATATATTACAAAGTGTGCTTTATGTGATAATATTGTCGAAGATGTCCACCATATTGCCCAGCAGAGCTTAGCTAATGATGCAGGAATGATTGGTTCAATTAACAAAAATCATAAATATAATCTTATTCCACTATGTAAAAGACACCATAAATTGGTACATGATGGAAAAATTATTATCTCAGGATTTGTTATGACCTCAAAAGGAATAAAACTACATTATGAAGAAAAGTAAAGTTTAAAAGTGAACTTTTTTATTACTTTTGCTATTATAGTTTCTCTCTTTTTCGCAATTATCACACAATTGGCTGTTATTCTTAAACATATTAAAAATTATGAAAGGAGTCTCTAATGAAAAATAAATTACTTTTAGTTCTATTAATTATTTTGGGTGGGGTAGTTAGTTTTCTATTCTCTGGAAATCTATTTATCTATCTTGGTACTTTAGCAGTTTTAGGAGTATTAGTCTATTTTATTCATACTAATAATATAGACAGAAGAGAGAATTTAAATATTATAAGAGATGAAAATAAACTCTACTTCTATTTAAGTGATGACCTACTCTTTTCTGTTGACCTAATTAGAAATAAAAGCTTTACACAGACTATAAGAGAGACAATAAAAAACGAGATGAGAACTCTAAAAGAGATTACAAGAAAAATATGCTTTATAAACTTCAAAGATGATAATCTTTTACAAGAGCTTAATATAAAGCTTCAAAATAGCCAACAACAAGTGACAAGGTGAAACAAAGAAGAGAGATTTTTCTAAGAGAGAGTTAGGACTTCTCTCTTTTAACCAAATTTTACTATAATTTGAAGATGAAACCTGTTCAATTTTTAAGCAATTCGCCTCAAATAGATAATATTGTCAAAGGATTGACTCTTACAAAATCTCTTTTTGTATCATCTCTAATAGTTGGTGAAGAGCATATAGGGAAAAAAACTCTTATTAAAAGTCTTTT
>JALWNF010000029.1 GCA_026995985.1 Campylobacteraceae bacterium | reverse complement strand
AGGAGTTGTCACTTGTCCCTGCTTTTAGGAGTTTAAAGAACTCTTTATAGATAGCTTCACTTTTGCTACTGACTAACTTTTTATAGTCTGTTTGATTGTGCATTAAGATATTGTTTATGAAGTTGTCATACTCATCTATCATTACGTAAAGAGATATATCTAACTCCTTACATGCGTTAAAGATAGTTTTTAGATTTTTATGAGCCGAAATAGAAGTGTCTATTTTAATATTAAGCTTATATTTATTGATAAAAAATTGCATATCACTATTACAGATAAAGCTAAAGTTACTATCAATATCTCCTTTAGTACTAACAGCACTAAAATCAAACTTTAAAATATGGTAGCTATTTTTCTCTTTAGTAGGATTTTTATAGATATAGCAGTCGTGAAAAACAGCTTCAAATTCATCTTTATAGAAAATATCATAATAAAATGCCAACATATTTAAAAAGAGCGACTTTCCAAATCGTCGTGGGCGAATAAGATATAGGTATCTTCCATATTGCTCTATTTTAGGTATAAAGTGTGTTTTATCTATATAGTAATATTTTTCTAATTTAACATCTCTAAAATCACTTATTCCATAAGGAAGCATCTATTTTTCCTTTTTTAGATTGATTATACTCTATTTGACTTAAATAAGATTACATCCACTCAACAACTTTAGAGACCTCATTAGCAATAAAACATTTAACTTTTGTCTCCTCTAACGGTTTAGTTGGGACAATGGCTTTTTTAAACCCTTGTGTCTCTAACTCTTTTAGACGTTGTCCAAGTGCAGGGATTTCTCGTATCTCTCCTGTTAGGCTTACCTCTCCTAAAAATATGGTCTCTGAGCTTAGTTCACGGTCTCTGTATGAGCTTAAAATTGCAGCAATAACAGCTAAGTCTGTAGCTGGTTCGTTGATTTTAATACCTCCTGAGACATTTACAAAGACATCATAGGTTCCTAAAGGTAGGTCAAGCTTCTTCTCTAAAAGGGCTAAAAGCATATTTAATCGGTTGTTGTCAAATCCTGTAGAGCTTCGTTTGGGGTGACCATATGCTTCTGCAACTAATGCTTGAATCTCAATAATAATAGGTCGACTCCCCTCCATCATAACAGTAAGTGCTGAACCAGAAGAGAGCCTCTCTTTGTTAAAGAACTTTCCTGCCATGCTTTGTGCATCTAGTAGCCCATTTTTTGTCATCTCAAATATTCCAACTTCATTAGTAGAGCCAAAACGGTTTTTGAACCCTCTAAGGAGTCGAAGTTCAGAGTTTGGGTCACCCTCAAAGTAGAGTACTGTGTCAACCATGTGTTCTAAAACTCTTGGCCCTGCAATAGAGCCATCTTTAGTGATATGACCAATAATAAAGATAGGAATCTCTAAACTCTTTGCTATACGCATTAGCTCAAAGGTAATAGTACGTACTTGGGTTACTGAACCAGGGGCAGATGGGGTCTCATCGGAGTATAGAGTTTGAATAGAGTCTATGATGATAAAGCCATAATCTTTAGATGTAATCTCAGCTAAAATGGTCTGTAGATTAATCTCTGGTAGTAAAAATAGTTCCTCTTCATTAGCTTGTAGTCGGTTAGCTCTAAGCTTAATCTGCCCTGCTGACTCTTCTCCTGAAACGTAAAGGA
>JALWNF010000028.1 GCA_026995985.1 Campylobacteraceae bacterium | reverse complement strand
CAAGAGTTACAGTCCAGATTAAAAGAGATGAAGCCTAAAAAGACAATATGGGGATTTTTGGCTATTGTGCTTTTTATATTTTTACCAGAGTTTTTAAATGTCTTTTATTATCAAGAGATAAATGAATGGTTTTTAAAATTTTTTAATTCCTATTATCCTCCTGAAGTAGTCGATAAAATGGTATGGTTAACAGGAAAAATTTTTGATGGTAATTTAAGTTTTTTAAATATAGGTTTAGGGATAGGACTTCTTTGGTGGATGTATAAATAATAGTAATCAGATAAGTATCTGACTACTTAAAAATGGTATCCAACGTTCATAATACTTTTAGTATCTGTCTTTTTAAATCCAATAGGAGGAGTATGATCATATCTTACCTCCTCTGCTAAAGTTACATTTATATTTTCTGATACAGCAAAATTTAGTCCCATTGAACCTAAAACCTCATAATCATTAAAGTCATCAAAATTTTCTAAAGCACTAATTTTTAGAAAGAAAAGACTTGTTTTACTAATTTGGTTTTCATATTCAATATCCTCATTTAGTGAGGTGAAATCATAGTCTGGTTGATTGTCATAGTATCTCTCCCAGTTGTGGGCAACACCAAGTTTTGTTTTTAATGATTGTTTCCCATCACTGTAAAGCTCTTTTCCCATACCTGCACCAATACTTACTTTATCATCAAAATTTAAAAATTTATTTTTTAACCAGTTAGTTGAGAGATACCCTAACCAACCACTACCAATAAATTGTTCTAAATCTAAATTTGCTCGATACTCTTCATTATCTCTGGTATCGTTATTTTCTGTCATAAAGGCAGAGGTATCAAACTTAACTTTTAAATCTTCATTATTTAGCCCTGAAGTAGTATAGGCTAAGTCATATTTTCCATTAACATTAAGTGTTTTAGTATTACCAGAGGTATTTACTAACCCAAAATTGATATTTTGTTTAACTTCATCTGCAATTGAAGATGAAGTTATTAGTGTTATTAAAAGTATCGTAAATGATAATTTATTATTCATAATATATAAACCTTTTTATGTATTAAAACATAATAATACATAAAAAAACATTAAATGTTATTAAAGTACCTTTTTTATCTTTTCTGCAACCCCCTCAGCCCTAGTACCCAAAACTACTTGAATAGTTGTATTGTTAGGTTTAATAACCCCTTTTGCTCCTAGCTTTATAAAGGCTTCATCATCTAAACTACTAGAGTCTTTAACCTGCATTCTAAGCCGTGTAATACACGCATCGGTAGAGACAATATTCTCTCTTCCACCTAAAGCTTTTATGAAAGCTTCTGCCTCATTTGAGGTCTCACAACTATCTTTATCATTGCTATCAGGCGTAAAGATTTGGTATTTAAAGATTTTGATAATATAGTAAGAGACGATAAAGTAGATAAACCCAAAAGTCAACCCGAGAGGTAAAATAAGTAAAGGATTTTTAGCTAATTTGTAGTTGATAATATAGTCAATAAACCCTGCTGAAAAGCCATAACCGTGGTGAATGTCAAGTAGATAAGCACTTGCTACAGCTAAACCTGTCAAGATGGCATGAGCCACAAAGAGTAGGGGAGCAACAAACAGAAATAGAAACTCTAAAGGCTCCGTAATACCTGTTAAAAAAGAGGTAAGTGCAACTCCTGCTAATATAGCCCCTGCTTTTTGCTTTTGCTCTTTTGGTGTAGTAGCATAGATAGCAAGTGCAAGGCTTGGGAGTCCAAACATCATAGTCACATAGAACCCTGCCATATAAACACCTGCTGTTGGGTCACCTGCAAAAAAACGGTGCAAATCACCATTGGCTACTACTGTAACACCGTCTTTAACATAAGAGTAGTCACCCACTTGAAAGAGGAAAACAGAGTTTAATATGTGGTGTAGACCTAAAGGAATAAGTAGACGATTAAGCGTTCCATAGAGAAAACCACCAATCTCATTGAGTCCAATAATACTATTTGAAAAGGCATCAATGGCAGATTGAGCATAGTGCCAATAGTGACCTGCAATGACCCCCACCAAAATAGAAGCAAGAGCAGTAATAATAGGGACAAAACGTTTACCTCCAAAGAAGCCTAAAAATTCAGGTGGTTTTATTGTGTGAAAACGGTTATAGAGAAATCCTGCTAAGATACCTATAATAATTCCAATAAAAACCCCCATATTTAGCTCTTTGTCTATCTGTAGATAGACAGCTTTAGCAATAAGTATTCCAACTAGTCCTGCAAGAGCTGCTGCTCCATCATTATTTTTAGCTAGACCATAGGCAATTCCAACTGCAAAGAGCATATCGAGGTTAGAGAATATGGCATCTCCTGCTACCTTCATAATATTGGCAATATCACCTGAAATAAATGGGATATCACCAAAACCAAAACGAAGTAAAATAGCTGCAACAGGAAGTACAGCAATAGGGGTCATAAGGGCTTTTCCTACCCTTTGGAGTAAGTTAAACATATATAAAAACCTTTTAGAGAAGTTAATTTAAAAATGGTCTAATCTTACTATAGAGTTTGTATTACTCTTCTTAACTCTTTACCTATACCACGAGAAAAACTACTAGAGTGAATATAGAGTTTTTCAGAGGCTCTTGTTGTACCTACATATAGAAGTTTTTTTTCATGAATTGTATCAATATTAAGTAGAATCACTACTCTACTCTCTAATCCTTTAGATGAGTGGTAGGTTGTAATATTTATAATTTCATCTTTAATATCTTTTAAAACATCTGATTTCTCTTTTATGTATGGTGGTAAGTAAGAGTAGAAGCGTTTAGCTTCACTCCATGTATTAGCTAAAATTAAAATATCTGAAAAGATATAACCACTATTTAGTAGGTTACTAATATGGTTAATTACCTCTTTAAATTGTCCCTCTATAAAAACTATAGAGTTCTTTAGCTCTACTTTACTATCTATGTTATTGCTCCCATCATAGAACTTTTCAACCTCTCTTTTAAGTGTTTTATCCTCCATAAGATACTTTAGAGCAAAAGTTAAATGCTCTTTTCCTGCTCTATAACTCTGTTTAAAGATTTTAGAACGACCCCTCATATCTAAGCCAATATCTTTGCTCCAATTAATTGCTGTTGGGTTATAGATGCTTTGTAGTCTATCTCCAGCCATAAATAGATTAACTTGCTCTTTGTTGTCTCTATCTTTATGTTTTTTTAGAGACTTAATACAAACTTTTAGCCAAGAGTTCCTAAAATCTTGATACTCATCTACTAAAATAGCATCATAACTAGGTTTGATAACCTCTAATGCCTTTTGGGCTAACTCCTCCTCCCAAAATGATTGAGAAGCATCTTGAGGAACATGTATTTTAGAAGCTTTTAGTGCAAAGCTATGAAAGGTTGTTACCTCAATTTTTAGTAAATCTATATCATTAAAGTAGAGATTGCCATTTAACTCTTTTAGTCTATTTTCTATCTTTTTAGTTAATGATTTATTGTAGGTTATTATGGCAATCTTCCAATCTGGATACTCTTTTAGCAGATGGATAGCCCTTGCAATTAAAACTACAGTTTTGCCACTTCCAGGTACACCCGATACAAGATAGTGTCCAATAGGAACACGCTTGGCAAAGGACTCTTGCTCTATATCTAAAGTTTTTATAATCTGAGATAACTCATCGTGTACTAAATTTTGTAGCTGTATTTCAGGAAAAACAATACCTCTAATATTTGAGATTTGTATATTAGATAGCTCTTTGACCCCTTTTGGAAATAGACTATTTAGAGTAATTTTTTTTAACTCATCTTCATAAATTGCCTTGGTTGGATATTGGTTAAAGAGTTCTCTGTTTTTAATCTCTTTAGATTTTATAGAGGTAAAGACTACATAGGCATAAAAATTAAAATCTAACTCTAGGTTATCATCTAGTAGAGTTAAGTCTGTAGAGAAGAGTGATTGTAGAGTGTTAAAGTATTGGTTTGTTCTAAAGCTAGGGTTATAATACTTTTTTCCATCAATAGCAGTAATCTCTTTTTGATTAATAGTTGCTAAGTAGTTTGCTGTCCAATCTTTAGTCTCAAAAACAGCAACTCCTCTTTTTCTATCTATGAGTAAAAAGTCTGGTTCTAAATTATTAACTCTAGGTGTTAGATATATAAAAGACTCCTCCTCGTCTGTATAAAGTCTTTTTAAAAGATTTAGAAGTTGTCTCTCTCCTTTTGTTAATGTTGTTTCATCATTTGGTATAACTTTAAGTGGCAAAATATTTCCTTATTAAATTTTACGAATTTTTTCTTTTAAATTTGGAATAAGTTTAGCAGAAACTGAAAGAGTTGTATAGTTCATATTAAGTAATTTTTGAGTTGCTACCTCTAACCCTGCTAGTTCTCCACAGATACTAATTGGTTTCTCTACATTTTTACTAATTTGCTCAAGTGCAACAAGAAGTAGAGGAGATATAGGGTCAACACTTAGTGTTGGGTGAGTTCGCTCAATAGCAAATAGGTATTGAGTAAGGTCATTACTTCCAATGGAGTAGAAGTCAACCAATTTATTAAACTCTTTAAGTCCAAAGATAACAGAGGGAACCTCTAGCATTATTCCAAATTGAATACCTTTTATATCTATGTTGTTCTCTTTAGCTATGGTTTGGGCTATATTTTTTGCATCAATAAACTCTTGTGGGGTACTTACCATTGGGAACATAATTTTTATAATTTTTTTGTTCGATGACATTGAATCTACGGCTTTAAAGATGGCTAGTAGTTGCTCTTTGAAAAGGGTTTGCTCTTGAAGTGAAAAGCGTATGCCTCTAAGACCTAAAAATGGGTTCTCTTCTTTTGGAATCTCAATATATGGTAGCGATTTGTCTCCACCTATATCTAGGGTTCTTACAGTAACTTCATTAAAGAGTTCAAAGATAGCTTGGTAGGTTTGGGTTTGCTCCTCTATAGAGGGTTTATTGTGTGTAAAGAGAAACTCTGTTCGTAAAAGTCCTACTCCATCTGCTCCTAACTCTTTTGCCTCTTTGGCTGAGTCTAGGTTGGTAATATTGGCTAGGAGTTTAACCTCTTTTCCTGATTTTGTCTTTGTTGTCTCAAAGCGTTTTTGAAAACTCTGCTCTTGCTCTTTTTTAAATGCCTTTTGTCTCTCTTTTGCTTGTGTTAAATCTTTTTCATTAGGCTCACTTATGACAACACCTGCATTTGCATCTAAAATAGTCTCTTTCTCTAAAGGTTCAAACTCCTTTTGTGTAACAACAATAGATGGAATATTAAAAGAACGCAGAAGAATAGAGGCATGAGATGTAGTAGAGCCAGAAAATAGCACTACTCCCTTAATGGCAGAAATCTTACTAATCTCTTCAACCTCACTAGGGAGCAACTCATTGGCAAACAGAATAGTATCTACCTTTTTGGGTAGTTTAAAAGTAGTCTCAATACCCATGTGTGACTCTATACGTTTTTTGAGGTCAAGGTAGTCTGGTATTTTGTTTTCAAACTTTGTATCTTTAAGTTTAGCTATCTCCTCTTCAATAGTCTCAAAATGGAGTTGAAAAGCATCAGATTGAAGTAGCTCTTTTTGTGCTAAAAAAATCTCTGCTTCACTCTTGCTTCTGTTTTGCTGGTAGAGACTCTCTAACTCTTGAGCTGTTTTGTTGAGTGCATCTTTAAGAGAGAGAGCTTTTTTATTAGAAGAGTGAATTTTCTGTTTAGTGTAGTTAACTTGTCTACCTATAGCTACCCCTTTAGCAATAGTCTCTCCTTTCATATCAATTTTGCTATAGGTAATTTGCTCTTGCTCTATTCTCTCAATCTCCTTATCATCTCTCATAAGCTCTTGAAATAGTTTAGTAAGCTTTTCGTTTGCCTCTTTTGCCTCTTTGCCTTTACATATAAGCTCAAAGCTGTCTCCTTTCTCTAAAGAGAGAGATAAAATTTTAGGAACTTGTGTTGCTAATACCTCTTTGTTTTTTGCTTTAAGAGTAATGGTTGCATCAAATTTTTTAACCTCATTTACAAATTTTGCAATAGGTCTTAGATGAAATCCATTTGATGAGGTAACTGTAAGTGTAGTAGTTATTTTTCTATTAAATAGTCTTTTTAGTAAATTCATAGAGGTATTGTAGCCAATAGAGACTAAGAGATTTAAAGCCTATTTAGTAGTTAATTTGTTAAATTTCATACTTTTTTCTATATTTATTGATATAATATAAATCGTAAAGCAAAAAATATATAAATTTATATTTAAATAATTAGAAAATATAGAGTAAAAAAGTTATATTAAACAAAAATTGCACAATTATGATATAATATTGGTCTAAAAGAGAAAAGGAATATTATTATGAACCAACGCACCATTAAAAAACCAGTTGAAGTTGTAGGGGTAGGCTTACATAAAGGAGAACCTATTAAATTGCGTCTTGAGCCTTTAGGAGTAGATGCAGGAGTTGTATTTTATAGAGAAGATTTAGCATTGAGTATTCCTCTCTCTCCATCTGTAGTTGTAGATACAAAGATGGCAACTGTTATTGGTGCTAAAAACTCTTTAGGTGAAATGGGAATAATCTCTACTATTGAGCATTTTTTATCTGCTGTATATGCTTATGGAATTGATAATCTTAGAGTTGTTGTAGATGGTAATGAGATGCCAATTATGGACGGTTCAGCCGCCTCTTTTTGTCTTCTTTTAGATGAAGCAGGAATAGAAGAGCAAGATGCTCCAAAAGAGATTATTCGTGTTAAGAGAAGAGTTGAGGTTAGAGAAGGTAATAAGTTTGTACGGCTAGAGCCAAGTAGTAGAGCTACATTTAATTTTGAGATAGATTTTGAGCATCCTATTATTGGACGGCAGTCACAATCTTACTCTTTTGGTACAAAACCTTTTGTTGAGGAGATTGCAAGAGCTAGAACTTTTGGTTTTGCTAGAGATATTCAGTATCTACAGAGTATCAATCTTGCACTAGGAGCTAGTTTAAATAATGCCATTGGTCTTGATGATGAGAAGATTCTTAACCCAGAGGGGTTAAGATATGACAATGAGTTTGTTCGTCATAAAATTTTAGATGCAATGGGAGATATGATGGTAACAGGGCATAATATTCTTGGAGCCTACTCCTCGTTTGCAGGTAGTCATAAACTTAATCATGAATTAACAGTAGCACTTTTAGCTAACAGAGCAAACTATGAGATAGTATCATTATCAAGAAATCAAAGTCGGGAGTTTGCAAAAAGTTTTGCTTAGTTCTTATGAAATATTAGTAGTATCCATAGCTTCTCCCCTTCTTTTAGGGGTATATAGAGATGGGGAGCTTATTGAGACCATTGAAACAAAAGAGAAGACTTCAGATATTTTACTTAAGCTCTTGAGTGAACTATCTGTTAAATATAACTACAAAAGGGTCATCTATACTTCAGGACCAGGCTCTTATATGTCAATTAAACTTACATATATTACTCTTCGTACCTTAGAGATTTTAAATAGTATTACTTTTGATGCTTGTGAAGCTTTTACACTAAATAACAACAAACCTATAAAAGCTATGGGAAAACTCTACTTTGTCAAAGAAAATAACACTATAATAACAAAAAAATTTGATGAGGTGTTAGAG
>JALWNF010000027.1 GCA_026995985.1 Campylobacteraceae bacterium | reverse complement strand
TCTTAATGGTAATATCTGTTTTAGAGACCTCAAAGAGTTCAGAGAGTTCATGAACACGATGACCAAGTTTTAGTCCTGCATCCCACAATATATATAGAATCTTCTCTATCATCTCTTTTGTGTTGTAACCAGGGGTCTCTTTGTAGACTATCATTAGGTCGATGTCAGAGTAGACACAGAGCTGTTCACGCCCATAAGAGCCAAGAGCAAGTAGGGTAATGGGTAGGGTACTCTTAAGTGGCATATAGGTTCCAAACATAGAACGCATTGCAACTTGGTAGGCAATCTGTAAAATGCTATCAATTTTACGAGTATGTTTAACTAAGAAGTTTTTCCCATTGTTTTGGGCAAAACTCTCCTCTAGCGTTCCAAAATACTCTTTAATATCCTGTTTAAGCAGTTTTGAAATCTCAAAATCGGATGCATTTTCATAAAGTAGGGTTTCTATCTTTTCTTTTATCTCTTCCATGCGTTATCATAGCGATTAAATGTTAAAATGTTGCTATGTAAAATTAGAGTGATGAGAGAAGAATGACAACTAAACAGTACCAAAAAAAAGTAGAAACCCTAAAAAAGTGGGCTTATGCCTACTATGTAGAGGACAACCCAATAGCAACAGATGAGGAGTATGATAGACTCTATCATGAGGTGTTAGATTATGAAAAAGCAAATTCTAACGATGTAGCAGAGGACTCACCAACAAAGCGAGTTGGTGGGGTGGTGCGTGAAGAGTTCTCTAAAGCTAAACACATTAAAAGAATGTGGAGTATGGAGGATGTTTTTACAAAAGATGAGGTTCAAGAGTGGCTAGATAGGGTTGTAAAAAATGTAGGGGAGGTTGAGTACTTTTGTGAGCCAAAGTTTGATGGGGCGAGTATGAATCTGCTCTATGAAGATGGCAAGTTGGTTAGAGCTATTACAAGAGGAGATGGAGTAGTTGGTGAAGAGGTTACAGACAATGTTAGAACTATTCGCTCTGTTCCGTTAACGATTGACTATCAAGGGCTTATAGAGATTCGTGGTGAGGTTGTTATTAAAAAAGATGACTTTGAGATTATAAATAGAGAGAGAGAAGAAGAGGGTGAAAGCCCTTTTGCAAACCCACGAAATGCAGCAGCAGGAAGTCTACGTCAGCTTGACTCTTCTATTACAGCTAAACGCCGTTTAGTCTTTTACCCTTGGGGGTTGGGTGAAAATAGTTTAGAGCAAAAAAAATTATCTAAAAAGATGGAGTTTGTCTACAACTTAGGCTTTTTGAGACCACCATATATGAGAGAGTGTAATACCTTAGATGAGATAGAGGAGTTTTACTACTTTCTCATAAGCAAACGTGATGAGATTCCTATGATGATGGACGGAATGGTTATTAAAGTAGATGAGGTAGCTAAACAGGAGCAATTAGGCTATACAGTAAAAGTTCCTAAGTGGATGTGTGCCTATAAGTTTCCAGCTTTAGAGAAAGTTACTAAAGTGAATGATATTACTATCCAAGTTGGTCGAACAGGTGTTTTAACCCCCGTAGCAGAGGTTGAGCCTGTAGATTTAGATGGAGCAGTAATCTCTCGTGCTACACTTCATAACTTTGATGAGATAGAGCGAAAAGGGCTAAAGATAGGTGACAGTGTTATCTTAATTCGCT
>JALWNF010000026.1 GCA_026995985.1 Campylobacteraceae bacterium | reverse complement strand
ATAGTGAGAATATAATATTTGCTTACCTTTTTGGCTCATTTGCACAAAATACACAAACGCCAAAAAGCGATGTAGATATTGCTGTATATTTAAAAGATACATCATTTGAGTCGATTTTAAGTATAAATTATGAGTTATCTAAATTATTGCAAAAAGATGTTGATTTGCTTATTTTAAATAGTGTTAAAAATATCTATCTTTTAGAAGATATTTTAACAAATGGTAAAGTAATAAAAGATAGTAAAGAGAGACTCTATTTTGAATATATTAAAGAGCATCAAATATTAGATTATAAAGCATTTAGGAGTTATATAGATGCTGCATAAAATAGAGAAAAAAATATCAAAGTTAAAACAGTATTTAAAACTACTTTACCAATATAAGCCAGAGTGTAAAGAGAGATTTTTAAAAGATCCAATGTATGAAGGTGCATTGCTTCATTATCTCTACTTAGTTAGTGATGGCTGTATTTCATTAGCAGAGATGATTATTAAATTTAAATCTTTAGATAAGCCACAAAGTTATTACGAAGCTATAGATATATTGGGAGAAAATGATATTTTACCACGAGAATTTGCATACAATTTTGCAAAAATAGCATCTTTTAGAAATTTTTTAGCTCACGATTATGAAAAGATAGATTATTTAATAATATGCGATGAAGTGCTTGATAAATTAGATGAAATAGAGCAATATCTTACATATATACAAACTTTTATAAATAAAGCTTGAAGTGAATCTAAACAAATTATAAAAATAATAATAAAGGGTCTATCATTACTTTTAGCAAGAGATAGAGGCAATTTCAATTAAAGAAATTACACCTAAATTGTTATTTATGTTATAATAATAACGGACAAAGGTGTAGCTAAAGGGGTCGGCTTTAGTAGCTTCGCCTGAAATGCTGCCTTTGTCTCTTGCACCATCTTATGTCTTGTGCAAGTGTGGGTTTGCTTCGCTGCACGACTGGAATGGTGCCAATTTTCTTCAAATTGTGGCTCTGAACATAGACGTGGGATAAGATGGTTATTTTAACTCAAAGGAAGCCACATGAGTGCACAGATTGCGCAACTTACCCCAACAAATGAATTAAAAATTGGAATAGATGTAGGCAGCATAAAACATAGTGTTGCTATTAGTGATGAATTTGGCAATATTATTAAAGAGTTTGAAATAACTCATACAAATAAGGGCTTTGAAGAGTTTTTTAAAACTATAGAAACTCTTGCACTTAAGCATAAAGCACATCTAAGCATTGCAATGGAAGGCTATAACGGCTGGGCTCGTCCCCTTGATAGCATGATACTTCAAAAGGGATATACCCTTTATAACGTTAACAATATCAAACTTACCCGCTACAAAGAGATATTTCCAGGTATAGCAAAAACAGACCGTATAGATGCAAGAAAGATTGTAGAGCTATTTTTCTTGCAAAAGTATCTGCCAACTTCAAAAAGAGTATTGCAACTAATACAAGAGAGTGATAAAACAAATGCCAAATTAAAACAACTCACAAGAAGACGTAAACAGCTTATAAAAGAAAAAGTTGCTATTATGCACAGATTTAATGCAGACCTTCAAAGCTGTGCGCCTGATTTAAAGCTAATAACATCTAGTGTAGATAACCTTTGGTTTTTACG
>JALWNF010000025.1 GCA_026995985.1 Campylobacteraceae bacterium | reverse complement strand
TCTATATCTTCTATAGCTCCTGCTTGTCCAAAACCTGCATTGTTAAACCAGACATCTATCTTGCCATCTTCTACCAAAACAGAGGCAATTACATCTGCAATCTCAAAAGAGTTTCTTACATCTAGCTTCATAACATTTTCAAATCCCATCTTCTGTAGTAGTGGAATATGAGCTTCATTTTTAACTGTAGGGTAGACTTTATAGCCTTTTGATTTTAAATACTTAGCTGTCTCTAGCCCAATACCACTAGAGCAACCTGTAATGACAATATTAACCATTTGCTGTCCCGTATTTTAGCTCTTTAATAGCAGATGTTATATCATCTTGACGCATAAAGTGTTCTCCTACTAAGAAGGCATCTGCACCCACTTTAGATAGCTCCTTTACCATCTCATGACTATTAATCCCACTCTCTGCCACAATAATTTTATTTTTAGGTATAAGAGGAATAAGTCGCTCACTTAGAGTCATATCCATCTCAAATGTCTCAAGGTTACGGTGGTTAATCCCAATAATATCTGCTCCTGCAAAGATAGCTTTGGTTAAGTCCATTTTGTTGTGTATCTCAACTAAAGCCTCCATACCTAAGTGTCTAGTGTAGTCTATTAGCTCTTTTAACTCTTTCCGACTAAGTGCAGTAGCAATAAGTAAAATGTAGTCAGCACCATAAGCTAAAGCCTCAAGAACTTGGTACTTGTCTACAATAAAGTCTTTACGAAGTAGAGGAATAGATGTATAACGTCTAACCATACCTAAGTACTCTTTGTCACCTTGAAAAAAGTGAGGTTCTGTTAATATAGAGAGAGAGTCTGCTCCACCCTTTTGATAGGCTTGACCAATTGCCATTGGGTTAAAATCTTCTCTAATAACCCCTTTACTAGGACTTGTCTTTTTAATCTCTGCAATAATTCTGTAAGGATTCTCCTCTGTAGATTTAAGTACAGAGTAGATATCTCTAGGAGGAAATGGATTTAAAGACAAAGAACGACCAAGCCACTCTAATGGATACTCTACTTTTCTTTTTTCTAAATCTGATTTTGTTTTTTTTATAATCTCATCTAAGATCTTTGCCACTTGTTTACCTTTTTTATTTATCTGTTGCTTTACATTGATTTTTTATTACATTCCAATGTTCAATAATCTCTTTCTCTTTAAGTCCTTCAATCTCAACGACCTTTTTCATAGTCTTATATGCTTTTTTGCACTCTCCAAGTTTATATTCCCCCCATGCTAATGAGTCAAGAAAGTAGGTATTTTCAGGCTCTTGAGTTAGTGCCTCTTTAATAATCTTTACCCCCTTTTTTATGTCTATATCCTTATCTATAAGAGTATATCCATAGTAGTTTAGATATACAGGATTACGAACACCAGCATTGAGTGCCTTTTCAAACTCTTTAACAACTTGCTTGAGTGCATCTTTGTCACTGTTGTTACTTAAAGATTCATAGAGTGCTATGGCTGACTCTGCATACCATTTAGGGTCTTTTGTTGCTATAAGAAGTTTTTGTGCTAACTTATAAGCTTTATTATACTCTTTATTTTCAATGTATAAAGAGTATAGTAGGGTATCGTTGTGGTATTCATTTTCTAAAAAATCAATAGCCCCATCTAGGTCTTTTAGATATATATAGCTCTCTATAAGCTTTTCAATATAAATCTCTTTTTTTGTAGTTATTGCTAAAGATTTATATATAGGTATAAGTCTATCTATACGATTTTGCTGAACATATATACTAATAAGTTGTAGACAAATCTTTTCGCTACACCCTTTTTCTTTTCTATGTTGTTCTAATCTTTCTATGGCTCTGTCTATCTGATGAAGATAGTTAATCTCAATAGCAACAATCTTTAGTAAAATATCTTCATTTGCTGTGCTTTGGTAGGCTTTTTCAAGCAGTAGAACAGCCTTTTGGTAGTCTCCTGTAAATATATATGGGTTTGCAGATAGCTCATAGTCAAATGCCTGTTTTGATTGCTGGATTAACTCCTCTGAAATTGCTTTAGCTTGATTAAACTCTTTTTGTTGAAGAGTAAAAGAGAGGAGAAGTCTTTTAGCCTGTAGGTTATTTGGGTGTTTTTTAATGTACTCTTTTAGTTTAGGTATATTTTTTGAAATAATACCTGCATAGTAAGCAGTACTAAGCTCTTTGAGAAGATACTCCTCTTTGCCTGTCTTTTCATAGAGTTCAGCATAGAGTCTATTGCTCTCTTTATAGTTGTGTTGCTCTTCTAGCCAAATTGCTTTTATTATTAGTTCATCTTCATTTGGTATAGAGTGACTTTTTCTCTTTTTTAAGAAGTTTCTAGGGTTATATGTAGGGAGTTTTTCCTTACTAATTACCACTTTACTACTCTCTGGTACATGGTATGTGCTACTACAACCAACAAGGTATAGAGCTGTAAATCCTAATAAGCTAATCATAGTTCTATTCATTATTCTAATATTCCTGGGCACTCGTTTTTTACCTCTTCTTTGTTATTTTTAAATATTTCCCAAAAAGGAAAGGTTCTACACTGACTTGGTCTAACAGAGTATATACTACACTGTTTTAATTCATTATTAAAAAAGATACAGGCAAAGTTGTCATTATCTAATCTCTTTTCAACTAAAGAGTAACGATGTTTTACTTTTTTAAGATATTTTAATGCAAACTCTTCTACTGTAAGATTTAAAAAGTTTGCCATATTTTTTATCTCTGAATATTTTGCCCAGATATAGCCACTCTCTCCTGTGCAACATATACCTTCGCAAGTTTCACATGCAGATGGATTAAATTTATACTCATAGCCATTTTGTGAAACAATACTACCAATATTCATAAGCTAATAGTCTCCCTTGATACTTTGTGTCCCCGCTTTTTCAAAAGCCTTTCTTGCTTCTTTATTATAGACACTTTTTTCATTAAATACAATAAATGGAGGTAAAATTTTTGTTAAAGATTTAGAATTTAGTCTTGCAGAAATCATAACAAGCTTTGCCTCTCTATCTATTTTAGAGTGAACAAAACGTATCTGTTCAGGATTTATCTTCTCCTCTCTTAATCTATAAAGTAGTTTATCAATCTGTTTTGCATCATAGCAGAAAATAAAGTATCCTCTTGGTCTTAGAAGCCTCTTTACTTTTTTGATAAAGCTATCTATAGGTAGATGATGTGCATAACGAGCAATATTTAAGTGTTTATTTTTAGATTGTATAACATTGCTATCGTAAAATGGTGGATTAGAGATAATAAAGTCATATTTTATATTCTCTTGAAACTCTTGAAAATCTCCTAAATAGGCAGTAACATCTAACTTATTAAGAGAGAAGTTGTGTTTGGCATACTTTATCATAAGCTCTTGTTTGTCAATAATATGAGTTTCAATAGGAAAATCTCTTGTTAAAAGAAGAGAGATAACTCCTACACCACAACCTACATCTAGGAGTCTACCTCTTGGGTTGAATTGAGATATAAAATCGTAAAGAAAGATAGAGTCACTATTGTAAGCATACCCACTAGATGGCTGATATAGATACAAATTGACTCCTTTAAAAATAAAAATAGGTGTAATTTTACTATAATTTGAAATTTTTTAGATAAAATCGCACTTATGAATGAAAAAAGATTTACAGAAGAGGTACCAGAGTCAACAGATTTTTCAATGTTAGATTATGAATGTGCTTACTTAGAGGGTAGAAGTGTACGTATGAGTTATAAGTATATTGAACGTGCAACAAAAGCTTACAATACTGCTCTTATTAATCGTGGCTGGAGACGTTTTGGTTGCTACTATTTTCACCCAATATGTA
This sequence comes from Campylobacteraceae bacterium, assembly GCA_026995985.1. Lineage (GTDB taxonomy): Bacteria > Campylobacterota > Campylobacteria > Campylobacterales > Sulfurovaceae > UBA1140. The sequence continues at coordinate 3,817 of JALWNF010000025.1, read as the reverse complement.
AAGGGTGTAATGAGTGCAAATCGGTTCGTATTAGTGTAAAGGATTTTAAATTACGAAAATCTCAAAAAAAGGCTATTAAACGTAATAGAGAGACTGAGATTATTATTCAAAAGCCAACACTCTCTGGAGCACATATTGAACTCTATAATAAGTATCATGCCTTTAAGCATCAAAAAGATAAATGGTCTCATAGAAATATATCTCCAAGAGAGTATAGAGAGAACTTTGTAGAGGGAGCTTGGGACTTTGGTAAAGAGGTTCTTTATATTAAAGATGGAAAATTAATTGGTGTAGACTTAATAGATATTTTAGATGATGGTATCTCATCTATTTACTTCTATTATGACCCAGACTATCCCTCTCTATCTTTAGGAACATACTCTCTACTCTATCAGATTGAATTAGCAAAGGTTTTAGATTTAGATTGGATTTACCTTGGATATTGGGTAGATGGGTGTAAAGCTTTTGCCTATAAAACAAAATTTCAACCTCAAGAAATTCTTGATGGTTTTCCAAAATTAGATGAAGTTAGCCAATGGCAACCATTTTTAAGAGACTAAAATAAACAAAATTTAATATAAAATAACATTTAGATATTATATAAACGTATAGAATATTTTTTTATGTTGTTTTTTTTTATTATTACTGCTCAAAAATGACTTTTTTTTCCATTTTTCACAAAAAACTCACTGCTTTTATTTGTTATTTTCACTTTTTTTTGTCATAATAATACTAGGAAAAGAAAATTATCTAAGATTAAGGAGAAAAGAGATGATGTACAGAAAATCACTAGGTATGGGAGTTTTATCTACATTACTACTTGTTTCAAGCCTGTTTGCACAAGGAGATTGCCCTACATGCACTGTAGATTTAAATAATTTAAAAGCAAAAGAAGTATCTCAAAAAAGTGAGCCTAAAACTCACACTGTACCATCTGATGGTAATTTTTACTATAATGTTATAGAGGAGGAAGATGCAACTGTAGATGGGCAAGAGGATTATTATAGAAAAAATAGAATAGTTGAACCTATAGAAAGGGTTGAAGATAAAATTTTAAATCAAAATCTACCAACATCTAACTATTTTTGTGATAACAATAAAAAGCCAGTACATATAGCAAATACTGATTTATATGAGTGTGTATAATATACTATTTCTAATTCTAATAAATAAACTTTTTGGGAGAGTCCTTTTTTAGGCTCTCTTTTATATATCTTGTTCAACAATCTCTTTAAACCTACCAAAGTATATCTCTTGGAGTCTCTCTACACTTATCTTGATATCATTAATTTTAACAATACTGCCTGTTATCTTACCAATAATATCAGTAGTAAGTCCAAGCTCTTTAGCCATAGATATAACTGCTTCAAGATTCTCTTCTGAATTTACTTCTAAAATAGCTCTGCTTTGAGACTCATCAAAAATATATCGTTTATCTTTGAGTCTAATTCCTACAACAACACCACGACCTGAAAGAGCGGCCATTTTAGCCAAAGCAATAGCAATACCACCTGAACTTAAATCTTTAGCAGAGCATATGAGCCCTTGTCTATTTGCTTCTATAACTAAATTCCAAAGAGCTAACTCTTTTTTATAATCAATTTTAGCTAGTCTTCCAACTGTTTCACCAAATAGCTCTTTTAGGTAGAGTGAACCACCAAACTCACCTGTAGTATCCCCCACTAAGATTAGATGGTTCTCATCTTCTTGGAAGTAAGATGGAAGTACCCTTTTCTCATCTTCATTTAGTCCAACCATAGCAATAGTAGGAGTAGGGTAGACCGATACGCCATTTGTTTCATTGTAAAGAGATACATTTCCTGAAACTACAGGTGTATTAAGCTCTAAACAAGCCTCTTTAATCCCTTCACATGCTTGGGCAAACTGCCACATCACCTCTGGGTTCTCTGGATTTCCAAAGTTTAGACAATCTGTAATAGCAAGAGGTTTAGCCCCAGACATAGCTACATTTCGACCAGACTCCATAACAGCTAAAGCAGCACCCTTTTTAGGGTCAATATAGCAGTAGCGAGGATTACAGTCTGATGACATAGCCAAAGCTTTTCCATTCTCTTTTACTCTAATGCAAGATGCATCTAAGCTACCAGGGGCTTTTGTAGTATTAGTTTGAACCATTGAGTCATACTGCTCATAAATCCACCCTTTATCAACTACTTCCATAGAGGCAATAAGTTTTTCAAATGCCTCTTGGTTGTTAACCTTTTCATAAGAGTCAATGCCCTTTTTAGAAATCTCATCAAGATAAGTAGGGCGAGAGGTAGGACGGTTAAGTACAGGAGCCTCTTCACTTACAGGTGCAATAGGCATGTCACACACCTTTTCACCATGCCACATAAGCTCCATGCGACCAGTATCGGTCACCTCTCCAATAACAGCTACATCTAAATCCCACTTCTCAAAAATGTCAATAACCTCTTGCTCTTTCCCCTTTTTTACACAGACCAACATACGCTCTTGAGACTCAGAGAGCATGAACTCATAAGGGGTCATTCCCTCTTCACGAGCAGGAACTTGGTCTAGGTACATCACCATTCCAGCTCCAGATTTACCTGCCATCTCAAAAGCTGATGAGGTGAGTCCTGCTGCACCCATATCTTGAATACCAACAACAACATCTTTAGTCTTAAAAAGCTCTAAACATGCTTCTAAAAGGAGTTTTTCAATAAATGGGTCACCAACTTGAACGGTAGGACGAAGTGATTTTGACTCCTCCGTAAAGCTATCTGAACTCATAACAGCTCCACCAAGCCCATCGCGTCCTGTTTTAGAACCCACATACATAACTGTATTTCCAATTCCCTCTGCGATTCCTAAGAATATTTCATCTTTTTTACAAAGCCCTAAAGAGAAGGCATTTACTAATATGTTTCCATTATAAGACTCATCAAAGCTACACTCTCCGCCAATAGTAGGAACACCCATACAGTTTCCATAACCACCAATTCCCTCAGCAACCCCTTTAACCAAGTGTCTTTGATATTTAGCAGTTTTATCTTTGTTTGTAATATTTCCAAAACGTAGAGCATTTAGATTTGCTACAGGTCTAGCACCCATAGTAAATACATCTCTTAAGATTCCACCAACGCCAGTGGCTGCACCTTGATAAGGTTCAATAAAGCTTGGGTGGTTATGTGACTCCATCTTAAAGACAGCAGCCATACCTCCACCAATATCTATAACACCTGCATTTTCTCCTGGTCCTTGAATAACCCAAGGAGCTTTAGTTGGAAAACCGTTTAGGTATTTTTTACTAGATTTATAAGAGCAGTGTTCAGACCACATAGCAGAGAATATTCCAAGCTCTACAATGTTTGGGTGTCTTCCATCTAAAATCTCTAAAATATGGTTATACTCCTCTTTTGAGAGTTTATGGCTTCTAAGCACTTCATCTAAGTTTTCTAATGGTTTTGACATTATGTTTAGTTTCCTAATATAAGGGGGATTTTTTTCTGCGTTATTTTAGTAGAAAAGTGCTAAGATAGCGATGAAATTTTTATATTTAGGAAGTAGAGTATATGACAAGTGAAAAAAAAATAGAAGAGATTTTAAATTCTATTAAAGAGTTCTCTCCTGGACAAGATGAATTTTATCAGGCAACTCAAGAGGTTTTATACTCTTTAAAGCCTTTACTTGATATTGATAGAAGATATATTGAATATAATATTTTGGAGAGAATTATAGTTCCAGAGCGTACAATTATTTTTCGAGTGAATTGGATAGATGATACAGGGAAAATTCAGACGAATTTAGGGTATAGAGTACAGTTTAATTCTGCTATTGGTCCCTATAAAGGTGG
>JALWNF010000024.1 GCA_026995985.1 Campylobacteraceae bacterium | reverse complement strand
AGAATAATCTCTTTTACCACATGTATGGAGCAAACAAACTAAAGTTTATAGAGTCAAAATATCCAAATAGCAAATATAGATACAACTTTGCTATTTCAGATAGTAAGAGTGATTTGGAGATGTTAAAAAGGTTTGAGAGGTATGAGATTGTCTTTTAAAAATTACTATTATTGGGTTCTGTTGTAGTGACTGACACTTCTTACTCTCTTCTTTGTGTTATTATCTATATGCAGTTAAATAGTATTGTTGTAGGATAATATCCTACAAAATCATATCTAACCCACGAAGCAATAGAACTGTTAGCATACCCCCTGCAATTCCTGCTAACACATCATCACCCATAACACCTAAACCACCTTTTGCTTTACGGTCAATAACTCCAATAAGTGAAGGTTTCCAAATATCAAAGAGCCTAAAGGCTCCAAAAGAGAGAGCAATAGCAGTCTCATAAGCATAAGGGAAGTTTACAATATCTACAGTAGGTAGAGAAAACATCAGCGTTATCCACATACCAGATACTTCATCTATTACAATGCTTTTATCATCGTGTGAGTTGGTTAGTTTTTCATATTTGTTAATCTCAAATATACCAACAATAGTAATAACAAAAGTCAACATAAAAAAGGTCTGCATAGGGAGTAGTTGTAAAATAAGTAGACCCACAACAAGGGCTACAAATGAACCTACAGTTCCAGGGGCTTTAGGAGCAAGACCTGTTGCTCCAAATGTTATAAAAAGTCGATTTAAATCCATACTATTATCTTTTTTAGGTTAATGAGCTTGTTTGGTAGAGTCCCATTAGTTTAATATAGAACTCCTCTTCTGTATGCTCTTCCATTAATCCATCATTTGGTATAAGTGAGTCATAAATCTTTTGAAGATTTTCAAATCTATCAGGAAACATAGCACTCAAAATAGATGCAGAAACCTCACGTCTTACTAGTATTGAAGGTGGTAATATTCCCTCATTAATAAGACTTAAAATAGATGGTGAGTGGTAATGTATATGGTGATGTTGTCCATGAGGGCAAGTTGTTTTGCTTACTAAAGTTCGACACTTGTTACAGTAGACATACTCCTCAAATGTATTTACCTCAATATCAATATCCTTTGTTGCATCAAATATGGAGTTTGCTGTATTATGGTCATAAAATAGTCCTAGTCCTGCATGATTTTTACCAACAACTAAACGGGTACAGCCATAATTTTTTGCAACTAGTGCATCTAAAATAAGTTCATTATATCCTGCAAAGATATAGGAGTTCTCTAGTGGTACAACAATTACTTTATTGTTGGGTAAAAAGTTTTCAATAAAGGTTAAAATAGCATCATAACGTATATCATAGCGTAGACCATCTTTTGTAAAAGGTTTTAATAAAAATAGAATAACTAAATCTGATTGGTCTAAAGTCTGTCGTATCATACGTTCATGAGCACGATTTAGTGGATTTGCTGCTAACATAAGTGCTGAGACATTCTTTGCATTTACCTCTTTAATCTTCTCTTGAACCATCTTTTTATATGATGTAATAAGTGGGTAGTTAACTCTATACTCTCCTGTAACAGCAATGTTACCTAATCTTTTCATAGTACTTTTTACTCCAGGGTGTGACTCATCGGCTGTTCCATATATACACTTTAGTCTCTCAATTGGGTCAATATGAAAGGTCTCTTCAACTACTAGTTCTCCAACCTGTTTTCCTTCATTAAATAGTTCAACTACATCACCTTTTTTTAGAGATTTTAAACACTCTTCATTTTTTTTACCACCAGGTGTTAAAAGAAAGGGAAAAGGAAAAGCAACACCTTTATACATCTTTGTTTTACGTACCTCTATTGCCTCTTCTTGTGTCATCAGGGTCTCTACAGGGCTAATAAGCCCCTCTTGTACTAATGCTAGAGTAGATAGAGCTTCAGCATCAATATGTAACTGATTATTTCTTTTTGAAGATGCCATATTTTTTCCTTTTCTCCCATAAACTTTTTCTTGATATACCTAATTTTTTAGAAAGCTCTGTATCTGGATATTGATATTGAAAATTATTGACGATAAACTTAACATAGTCATCAATAGTTAAAATCTCATTTTGGTCATAGAGCTTGTTGTCTGTATTAATCTCAATTTGCTTATATGGTGTTTCAATATCTGAAGTAGTTGAGATAATAAAGTCACGCCCTTGAAGTATATCAAAAAGTTGTTCACGTTCACCCTTTTTAAGACTCTGCAAATTGGAAATATATAATAAGTGTTTCCTATTTGCCTTTTCTATCTTATTTTTCCAATCTTTTGAGTTTAGAGGAACAAAAACTAAGACTCTGTCTTTATTTTTTGCATAGGTAAAGGCTAGTTTATCAACAAGTTTAATATAGTTTGTTAAGATAACTAAGGGAGAGGTAACTTTATCTATGTCATTTTCAATATTAATATCTTGAAGTAGATACTCATGATACTCTTTATAGAGATTTTTATATTTCTTAAGAGTTTGATACTCTTTATAGTGCTCTATCTTTCTTTGTAGCTCTTCAATAATAAAAGGTTTAACAATATAGTCATTTGCTCCAAGTTTTAGAGGTACAGCAACAGTATCGTTGTTAATATATGAAACCATAAGAATAATAATCTTCTCTTTAAATTTGGTAATAAGTGAGTTAAAGTTCTGACCAGGAAGATTTGTAGAGAGAAGATATACATCGCCTGTGCTTGTTGCCATTGCCTCTTTTATAGAGGAGTAGATTTCTGTCTCATATCCAACTTGTCCTAGCTTAGTCGAAATACTCTGTGCCAAATAAAGTTCATTTTCAATTATGGTAATTTTCATTGTTGTGTCCAATCATAATAGTATAGTGTTGCAACTGCTTCAACAGCTACGCCCTCTTTTCGTCCAATCCAACCTAGTTTTTCAGCAGTTGTTGCTTTGATATTAACTAGATTAGGAGTTAGATTAAGTAGTTTAGCAAGTCTAAATCGCATCTCTTTTTTATAGCTTAAAAGTTTAGGGGTTTGAGCAATAATAGCTAAGTCAACATTACCTATTACATACCCTAAATCTTTTAACCTTTTTATAGTATCGAGCAGTAACTCCTTTGAGTCAGCACCCTTATAGTTACTAGATGTATCTGGATAGAACTCACCAATATCTCCCAAACCTGCTGCCCCAAGTAGAGCATCAATGAGTGCATGAATTGCAACATCTCCGTCACTATGGGCTTTAAATCCAAAAGGTGAATCTATCTCAACTCCACAAAGCACCATCTGTTTGCCCTCTTCAAAGGGGTGAATGTCGATACCAAAGCCTGTTAAGGCACGTCTTGAAGGTGGTTTAAGACAACTCATCTTAGAGAGGTCATCTACTGTTGTAAGCTTATGAGCTTTTGGTGAACCATCTACAAAAATAACTTCACCACCAATAGAGGCTACAGCAGAGGAGTCATCTGTAAACTCTCTTTTAGACTCTAATGCACTTTTTAGTGTTTGAGTACAAGAGAGTTGAGGTGTTTGGATTATTTTTGCCTCTTCACGGTTAACAGGAGAGCCTTTCAAATAGAGTGTATCTACAACTTTAAGTGTAGGAACTACACAGCTTTTGTTCTTTTTTGCTAATATTACTCGCTCTATCATCTCCCTATCCAGACAGCAACGAGCAATATCAGAAACCAAAACAAAAGGTGTTTCTACACTTTTTAGTGCATTAGCCAGAGAGGTTTGACGAGTTGCCCCACCCTCTATTAAAGTATAATCTGTAAAGTTAGACATAGCCATTATGTCGTTTTTAGATGCAACAATAATGGTCTCTTTAAACTCATAAAGTTCTTGAAAATCATCAGCAACTTTGAGCCAAAGTGGTCTATTGTCTATCCATAACCACTGCTTTTTAGGAGGTAAAGCAAAACGAGAAGCTAAACCAGCACCTAAAAGAATAAGCGTAATGTCACCCAAGTCTATTTCCTTTTTTTAAAGTGTAACTCAATTATACAATGGTAACCTTTAGTAACACTTTAATGAGCTATAGAGTAACAATATTTTTTTTAGAAAAGATTTTAAGCAGTTTTTTTGTTTTTTTTGGTGATATTGCGTTTTTATATAATAACTCCGAAATCATGGCGATTCCAGTCACATTTTCAATCTCAATAATCTCTTTAATATTACTAATATTAATACCCCCAATAGCAACAATAGGAGAGTGTGAATTTTTTGCCCACTTTTTAAGATTTTCTACTCCTACTGTTTTATAGTTCATCTTTTTTGAAGTTGTTTTAAAGATAGGACCAATAGCAAGATAGCTAGGTTCAATCCCTAGAGCTATCTCTATCTCTTTAGTCGTATGGGTACTAACTCCTAAGCGAATACCTGCTTGGTATATTGCTTCTAGGTTAGCTACCTCTAAATCCTCTTGACCTAAGTGTATGCCATAGGCTTTATATTTTATGGCAAGTTGCCAATAGTCATTAATAAAGAGTCTAGCTTTATACTTTTTTGAAATTTTAATAGCTTTTTTAATCTCATCTTCTAAAGCTTTATCTTTTAAATCTTTTACTCTTAGTTGGGCTGTTGTAATGCCTAGCTCATAGAGTATCTTTAGTTTGTCTGCTCTATCTACTAGGGGGTAGATTCCTAATGGGGTATTTCCACAATCTTTGAATTTCATAGTTTTTCTTTGTTTTATTAGGTATGTTGTCACTTTTTTTTCTTTGTTTCACCACAAAGAAAGAAAAGTAACCAAAAAAAAGAAAAGGTGAAAGGCTATCACTTGTTTTAATAAATCTTATAAAGACAAGTTTACTCTACGCAAACTGATGCCAAAAAGGAGTCCCTACTGTAGGAGTAGATGGATTAGCAAACTCACGTTTTTGCATAGTTCCCGCTTCATATCCTAAACGCCCTGCAATAATAGCATACTTAAATGCTTGTGCCATCTTTACAGGGTCTTTAGCTAAGGCAATAGCTGAATTTAGCAAAACCCCATCATATCCTAACTGCATCGCCTCTACAGCATCGCTTGGTTTTCCTATTCCTGCATCGATAATTAGCTTTAACTCTGGAAACTGTTTTCTAATGGCTTTTAGATTGCTTGGATTCATAAGCCCTTGACCTGAACCAATTGGTGAACCCCATGGCATTAAAATCTTACACCCTACATCGGCTAAATGTTTGGCTACAACCAAATCATCGGTAGTATAAGGGAAGACTTCAAATCCCTCTTGTATGAGTACTTCAGCAGCTTTTAGTGTCTCATATGGGTCAGGTTGTAAGTTGTATTGGTCACCTATGACTTCAAGTTTTATCCAATTTGTCTCAAATACCTCTCTAGCCATCTGTGCAATAGTAATAGCCTCTTTTGCAGAGTGACACCCTGCTGTGTTGGGAAGAACATTAATATTTAGCTCTTTAATAATATTCCAAAAGTTATCTCCACCTCCTTCACCTGCTGATTGACGACGAAGTGCAACGGTTACAATCTCAGCTTCGCTCTCTTTGATTGCTTCTTCCATATTGGCTGGACTTGGGTAGAGGGCTGAACCTATTAGCATTCTACTCTTTAGGGTTTTCCCCCCAATCTCCCACTCATCACTCTTAACTCTTAACTCATCACTCTTCATTCTCAATTATCCTCCTTGAACGGGTGCTAAAATATCTATTGTGTCACCATCTTTTATAATGGTCTCTTCATACTTTGCAATAGGTACAAATGTGGTATTTATGGCTACTGCAAAGCCTTTTGTTTTGTAGTTTAAAGCCTCTATCATTTGAGAGACATTTAGACCCTCTTGTAGCTCTTTTATTTCACCATTTACTGAAATTTTTATCATGCGTATATCCTTATTTTTGATAATATTTGATACAAATTTACGGTTTTTGTTTTATATTTATGACTTATAAATTCCCTCATTTAGTGCTTTTTCAACCACAGCAGGTGCTAATAGATACCCATGCCTATAGAGTCCATTAATACGCGTCAACCCCTCTTCATTCTCTATTCGTGGTAGATTATCTTTAAATGCAGGTCGACAGTTTGTCTCTGTGTTTACTACTCTTGCCTCTCCAAAGGTCGGGTGGACTGTAAAGAGTGCAGAGAGTAGCTCTAGGCTTGAACGTACAGAGATTGGTGACATATCTTCTGTCTCTATCTCACTTGCTCCAATAATATAACGCTTAGAGTTTGCTGTTTGTGAGATTTTACACTCTTTACAATACTCTAAATCTATCCCCTCACACCCATTTCCACGAGGGACAATATAGATTTTATAGCGTGGGTGAAGCAGACGAGTAGGGCGTTTAATATCTATCTCTTTAGACTCAACCCAAATAACCTCTCCTCTAACTCCTCTTAAATCTTTAAAATGCTCCTTTGCACCTAATCCACGAGAGTCAAAAACCCAATCAAAATGCTCTATTTTACCATCAATATAGATAGTTTTAGGCTCTAGTTTATCTACTTTAGTAAACTCTCTCCATGTAACATTTGGGTTCATGTCAAAGTAGTTAGTCGAAAAGGCAATAAAGCGTTGAGAGTCTACATGCCCTTCATCTTTTATGTAAAATGAGTGTTGATGTTGGGCAAGGTCAGGCTCTAGTTTGGCCAAGGCTTGGCTATCTATTAGCTCAATCTCTTTTGCCTCTTCTACTTTGCTTTTTAGGGTTCCAATAAAATGGTCAAGTTCACTAACATCTTGTGGGTGGGCAGTAATGATGGTTCCTAGCTCTTTAAAACCATCATAAACACCAACCTCTCTCATTAAATCGTTCCACAACTCAATAGAGCGTTTTCCATACTCAAAAATTACAGATTCAGCCGTTTCAAGTTCAGCAAAAGGTGCTAACATTCCTGCTGCTGTAAACCCTGCTGCTGTGACTCCCTCTTTGCTCTCTTTGTCAAAGAGTGTTAGGGTGTGTCCCTCTTTTAGGAGGTTTAGGGCTAGGACTCTGCCTACTAGACCTGCTCCTACTATTGCTATGTTCATTGTTTCTCTTCCCCTTTTTTGGTGCGATGGCAAATCTATTTTTTGTAGGGTGTTTTACCCTGCAAACACCATTATATGGTATTGATTTGGTTTTGATGGTGTTGTCAGGGGACAACACCCTACGGTTTTAATATAATTGGTATAGGGCAGACACAGAGGTCGCCCCTACAACCATAACAAAATGGACAGAGGGCAGACACAGAGGTCGCCCCTACATTTTTTAAACCTTTTCTAATTTGTCTACTTCTACGTAGACTTTGCTTCCCATCTCTTGGAATTTTTTACTCATCTCATCCATTCCTGCTTGAATCTCTAGTTCATCTGCATACTCTCTTACATCGGCAGAGATTTTCATAGAGCAGAATTTTGGTCCACACATTGAGCAAAAATGTGCCACTTTTGCAGCCTCCATTGGCATAGTCTCATCGTGGTACTCTCTAGCACGTTCAGGGTCAAGTCCAATGTTGAATTGGTCAATCCATCTAAACTCAAATCGTGCTTTACTCATGGCATCATCTCTAGCTCTAGCTCCTGGGTGACCTTTGGCAACATCAGCAGCGTGAGCAGCGATTTTATAGGTAATTAGACCCTCTTTTACATCCTCTTTATCTGGAAGTCCAAGATGCTCTTTTGGAGTAACATAACAGAGCAT
>JALWNF010000023.1 GCA_026995985.1 Campylobacteraceae bacterium | reverse complement strand
ACCCAAATTCTAATACAAAATTTTGCTTTAATACAAATATAGTTATAATCTCGCAAACAAATTCGAGGAGAGATGATGATTAAAAAATTAGTGTTGGCTTTTTTGTTAGCTAGCTTTCAATTGTTGAGTGCAAACTCTTTAGAGGATAAAAATAGTTATGTAGATGCTGTTACTGTAAGTGTCGGTCACAGTAAAGACCATATTAAAATTTATAGAGTAGGTTTAAGAAAAGATTTTGATGCCAAGTGGTTAAAAAGTTCAATTGGTTATCTATCTGGTTATTACGAGTTATCTTTTAACTATTGGAAAGGTAAAAAGGGTGTTCACAAAAAGAATTATGGAGTAGCACTCTCACCAGTATTTAACTACTATTTCGATTTTGGTAATGTAAAACCATATTTAGAGGGTGGAATTGGGGTGTCTCTCTTTAGATATAATAGCATTGACCATAGAAATACATCATCTAAATTTCTATTCGAGGATAGATTAGGTGCAGGTGTAAGGGTAGGTGATTTTGATTTTAGTTTTAGATATATGCACTACTCAAATGCAGGTATTGTAGAGCCAAATAGTGGAATAGACATTTTTATTGGTTCAATTTCGTATAAATTCTGATATAATAATAGAATTAAATTAAAGGAGTTTAATATGAGCGAATTATCAAAAGTTATAGATGAGTTTAAGTTAAGCGGTACAGATAATGGAAAAGTAGAGGTCGCTGTAATAAAAGAGCCATATGGAAAAGATAGCGAAAGTGTAGCGAGTGTTGGTATATTTTTAAATAATGATGCAGAAGAGCCAAATTGGAAAGTACATATTCCAAAAGCTAATATTGATGCAGTAATATCTGCACTACAAAAGGCAAAAGAGGAGCTATAAGCTCTTTTGCAACTATGATAATATGTATAAGTTTTTAATTTTAATTCTACTAACTGCAACTACTTACTCTCAAAACAATAGTACAAAAAAAGATACAAATTCAACTAAAGATTTAAATAGCACTAAAAAATCTCTATCTAAACAAACAAAATTAGAGGAGAATATAAAAAAAGCTATAGAAAAAGAGAAAAAGTATAAAAAAGAGCAAAAATTTTATCAGGGTGATGATTATAATTTAACAGATAAGAAAATCGACTCTAGCTCTTTAGATAAAATTAAAGCGATAGAGCCAGAGTACGATTATGAAATGTTAGAGTTTTAAGTACTCTTATTTAACAGATATATCTCTGCGTTTCTTATTCTCTACTTTTTCAAATGTGATAATCAATCTACCATCTTCATATTTAGCATCTATAGAATCTCTATCAATATCATCGCTTAGGTAGAATGTTCTATAGTATTTTCCAAATTTACTTTCGATTAAATAGTAGTCATCCTCTTTAACCTCTTTTTTCATTTTACGCTCTGCGGTAACTACTAAATAGTCATCTTCTACACTTACGTTAATGTCATTTTTATCTACACCGGGAAGGTCAATCTCTACTGTAAAGGTGTCTTTTTTTCTGTTGTGCATAATGTTAGCAAGTGGGATGTGTCTTGCAACATTTGCAAATACCTCTTTAGTCTTTTCGATACCCTCTACTATGCCTTGTTCTACTTTTTTCTCTACATTTTGTAATTTTTTTGTTACATTAGCCATTTTGCACCTCCTTATTT
>JALWNF010000022.1 GCA_026995985.1 Campylobacteraceae bacterium | reverse complement strand
ATAAAGTCTGTAAAGCCCTTAGTGAACAGGGCGATAACCTACACCTAAAACGAGCCATCTCTCATAAACTCTTTTTTGAGAAGCTTGATAAAAAAGAGGAGTTAAAAGAGGCTTTAGAGGAGAGGGGATTTAAAATTCAGCAGAGCATTAAAAATGAAGAGGGTGTTGAGGGGTTAGAGTTTTATCGTATTGATAAACCTTTTTATTATGATATAGACGAGTTGACATTGGAGTTGATTGATTTATGTGAAGCGTTTGGAGCTTTGTATGATGGGTGGGAGACTTCGGTGGTTAAGTCATAGTCGCTTAACCTCATAGATAATCTCTTCGAGTTTTATAGTTTTTTCTTTTCGTTGGCATTCAATATTATGTTTTTGAAGATATTGCAGTACCACAGAGATATAACCCTCAAATGCCTCAGTAAGCTCGTTACTTAACCCAAACTCAAAAGTTACCTCAGCAGGGACAATACCAATAACAATGGCTTTTGGAACCTCTTTTCCTTGAAGCTCCATCATATCCATACATTGAATAATACCTATCTCATGAGCCCCACCACTGTTAAGACCATAACCACTTATCTCTTGAGCAGGAATGGCGTAGATAGAGGTGGGTTTATCGTTTAGCTCTAGGCTATCGAGTATAACAAGATGTTTTGTCTCTTCTAAAATATTAAGTAGATGGATACCTTCTACACCACCATTTATAATTTGTATATTTGGAGTAAAGGTGTAGTTTCTTTGAAGGTAGGTTGAGGCGTATACTCCTAAACCATCATCTTTTTCTAGTACGTTTCCTATGCCTATTATTTTCATTTTGCTTTCTTAATAGTTTTAGAGAGTGAGTTTAGAGTGATTAACGTTTATCTAGTTGATACTTTGTAGCCTCTGAAGCCTCAAATGGTTGAGTAACTTCAATTACTTCTATAGGTTTAACAAAAGGGAGCTCTTTTAACTCATCTGTAGTTGCTGTTGGAATATCGACTACTCCATCATTAGCAATCTCCTCTCTTTTATCCATAGCCAAATCATTAGCCTCATAAATCTCTGATTTTCCTACAACACCAAGAGTTCTAACAAAACCAATAGGTTCAGGTTCAGTTGATTGAACTATACTCTTCTTGTTGTGCTTATAATTATTTTTTTTGAAATCTACTTTTCTTATTTGTTTTACTACTTTTTTTACATCTTTTTTAGCAAATCTCTTTTCTATTTTTTTACTTTTAGCTATTTTAATTTTTCTCTTTTTAGCTATTTTTAAATTCTTTAATTTAACTACTTTTTTTACACCTTTTTTAGTAAATCTCTTTTTTGTATTCTTACTTTTAAATATTTTTGATTTTATATTTTTTTTAATTTTGTTTTTTTTATATAAATATCTTTTAAGCATAGATTTTTTTTTCTTTTTATAAGGGTGTTTATGTGATACAGTAAGAATAGATTGTTTAAGTTGTTTTAAAATCTCTTCTGCCTCCTCTTTTTTAGAGAGTTTATGAGATTTTTGATTTTTATTAATAGCCCTTTTTAGGTTATATAATATACAACCAGTATCAGTATCATTATCATTAGTTTTCTTCTCTTGTTTTGACTTTATAACAATAGGTGGTATTTTAATTACCTCTGCATTTATAGTTGTATAGCTTAAAATAAGCAATAGAAAAACAAATAGTGCTCTTTTAAAATTTTTCAAAAATATCCTTATGTAATATTATATTTAATGTAATTATACACGATAATTTTTAATTATTTTTATATAAATCATCTTTCAGCAAACTCTTCTTTGAAATTTGGAATAATGTGATTATGAAAAGAGAGATATTTTTATGTGCCATTAATAACATATTGAGTGGTACCTGCCTAGAAGATTGTAAATTTTGTACCCAGAGTGTGCGTTATCATGCAGATATTGAACGCTATAACTATAAGTCTATAGAGACTATTGTAGATGAAGCTAAACAAGCTAAAGCGAATGGAGCATTGGGGTATTGTTTAGTCACAGCAGGAAAAGGGCTAGATGACAAAAAAGTAGAGTTTGTAGCACGTGCTGCCAAATCTATTAAGGATAAAGTTGAAAATCTAAATCTTATTGCTTGTAATGGAACAGCATCTAAAGAGCAGTTACGTTACCTTAAAGAGCATGGTATTGATAGTTACAATCATAACTTAGAGAGCTCTGAACGATACTACTCAACTATCTGTACTACACATACTTGGGGTGAGCGTTATGAGACTTGCCAAAATGTAAAAGAGATAGGGTTACAGCTCTGCACAGGAGGTATATTTGGTATGGGTGAAGAGCAAGAGGATAGAGATGAACTTCTTAAAGCAATAGTATCACTTAACCCTGATTCTACTCCACTTAACTTTTACCACCCAAATAGAGCCTTGCCTATTAAGACAAGAAATATATCACGAGAGGAGGCTCTTGTTATTATTAAAAAAGCACGAAAACTTTTAGGAGAAGAGAAACTTCTTATGGTTGCAGGGGGAAGAGAACTTCTCTTTGATGGTTATGAGGAGCTTATGTTTGAAGCAGGTGCTAACTCTATAGTCATTGGAAACTATCTGACAACACCAGGGGACTCCCCACAAAAAGACAGAGCGATGCTAGAGAGACTAGGGTATACAGTAGCAACAGCTTGTCATGCATAGTGATAGTATAACTACCATTCTTGCTATTTCATTTGTTTTAGTTCTCTCTCCTCATCTATCTAGGTTATTGCGTCTACCTACAGCAACAATTGAGATTATATTTGGCTCTATCTTAGCAATTTTTGGCATTATCTCAGCTAAAAATACAAACTTTTCTCTTATTGCAGATGTTGGATTTTTATACCTTATGTTTCTAGCAGGGTTAGAGGTAGATATAAAATCAATTTTTAAAATGCCTAGAGTCTATATTGTCCAGTCTTTATACTTTTTATTGGTTATGTGGAGCTTGGCCCTTCTTTTTGGTATAGCCTTTAGTTTAGAAACATTTTTAATATTGATATTACCCTTAATCTCCATTGGTATTTTAGCTACACTCTCAAAAGAGTATGGAAAGGAGTTGCGTTGGATTAAGATAGCATTTCTTGTTGGAACACTAGGAGAGGTCTTAAGTATTGTTGCATTGACTATTTTTGAAGCCTACTCAACGGTTTCAACTACAGAAGAGTTTATTGAAAAAATGACTCTTTTAATTATATTTTTAAGTACAATTGTTGTCTTATATCTTCTTTTTAAGCGAATATTTTGGTGGTATCCTGAGTTTAAAACTGTTTTAATGCCAAGTAGCAAACTAATATCTGGACGATATCAAGACTTACGTTTAGCAATTGGACTATTTTTTATTATGATAGCAATTATGATGCAACTCCATTTAGAAGTTGCCTTTGGTGCATTTATTGCAGGATTATTTATATCTACTTTTTTTAATTATAAAAAAGAGCTAGAGGAGAGAATGAGTAGTTTTGGTTTCGGATTTTTAGTTCCTATATTTTTTATTCATGTAGGTGCTTCATTTGATTTGAGAATTATATTTATTTCAGATATTTTAAAAACTACACTACTTTTACTATTTTTAATGTTCTCTATACGTCTTATAGCTCTTTTTACTTTATCTTTTATTACAGAGAAGCGTCAAGCTATGTTAATTGCTTTTTCTCTATCTATGCCTTTAACTCTTATGATTGCAGTAGCAACTATTGCTAAGTTACATCGTGGTATTAATCAATTTGACTACTATGCAGTTATCTTAACTTCTATTTTAGAAGTAATAATCTCAATGTTAGTCATTAAACTATTGATGAGAGATAGGAAAGAGATTACTTAGCATCTGTCCACTCAAGATACTTTTTATGTAGTTTTGCATTTTGTTCTTTTAGGGTTTCAATTTGAGATTTAAGAATAATCTCTTGCTTTTTTAACTTCTGAAGTACTTGTAAAGAGTGGTTCCCAAAGAGGAGATTAGCAATATAGATTCCTAAAAGAGCAACAACAAAAGCTGTTGCTACAAAGACCTTAAATGAAAGCCCTAAAATCTCTTCAAGCTTTTTAATATATATATCTATATTTCCTATAAATGAACTTTTCATCTAGTCAAAAATAGAACTTCCAAGGTATTCAAACTCTCCAAGCTCTCTTTCAATCTCTAAAAGACGGTTATATTTAGCGATTCTATCTGAACGAGCAGTTGAGCCTGTTTTGATTTGACCTGTATTACAAGCTACAGCAAAATCTGCTATGAAGGTATCTTCACTCTCTCCTGAACGGTGAGACATAACACAAGTGTAGCCATTTCTTTGAGCTAGTCTAATTGTCTGCATAGTCTCAGAGACTGTACCAATTTGGTTTGGTTTAATCAAAATTGAGTTTGCTATGTTTTTCTCAATTCCCTCAGCTAAAATAGATACATTAGTAACAAAGAGGTCATCTCCTACAAGTTGAACTTTGTCTCCTAGCTCATCAGTTAAGAGTCTCCAACCCTCCCAATCATCTTCACTTAATCCATCTTCTATAGAGACAATAGGGTACTTAGAGCATAAATCAGCATAGTAAGCTACCATCTCAGCAGATGTTAACTCTCTATTTTCAGACTTAAGCACATAGAGACCATCTTCATTAATAAGTTCAGATGCAGCAACATCAAGAGCTAGGCTAATCTCCTCTCCAACTTTATATCCAGCTGACTCAATAGCTTGAATAATAACAGAAATTGGCTCTTCATTACTTTTTAAGTTAGGAGCAAATCCACCCTCATCACCAACAGCAGTACTCTCGCCCATATTATCAATAATCTTTTTGAGGTGTTGGTAAACTTCTGCTACAGCTTGAAGTCCTCGAGAGAAGCTATCAAACCCTAAAGGCATAATCATATACTCTTGGAAGTCAACTGAGTTGTTAGCATGTTCTCCACCATTGATAATGTTAAACATAGGAACAGGAAGTGTAACTCCATTGGTTCCACCAAGGTAACGATATAGAGGCATTTTAAGAGATTTTGCAGCAGCTCTTGCTACAGCCATAGAGACACCAAGTACTGCATTTGCCCCAAGCTCTCCATAGTTATTTGTACCATCAAGAGCTTTCATAGTTATATCAACCTCTGCTTGGTTAAAAGGAGAGAGTCCAACAAGTGCATCAGCAATTCTTGTATTTACATTTTCACAAGCTTTGAGTACACCTTTTCCCATATAACGCTCTCCACCATCACGAAGTTCTAGAGCTTCTCTTTTTCCTGTACTAGCTCCACTTGGAACAATAGCAGTTGCAACTGTTCCATCACTTAGACTAACAGTTGCTTGAACTGTAGGGTTTCCTCTACTATCCATAACTTCATTTGCTCTAACGTCATCAATAAAAATCATCATCTACCCTTAGTAAAAATATTGCCAAGATTTTAACATAGAAAGCCATAGAGATAAGAGTATAGTTTTTTAAATAAGGGAAAATTGTATGAATATGAGTCTATTGGTATATTATATTGGAGAGTAATAACTTAAAAAGGGACAATAGCATAAGTCCCTTTTTTAATGTTTTAGAGTGTTAAATCCATAACTCTTTTTGTCTTAGCAATTGTTTCGTGGTCTAATGCTCTATCGTTATCATCTATCTCTTTCATGATTTTTGCCATAACAACAAGTAAGGCTCCAATAACCTCAGGTAGTTTATTTTGAGCATCTTCACTTAACTCATATTTAAGAGGTGTTATTGTTGCTAAGAAATCTAAAACATCAGATAATGCTACCTCCTCTTCTAGCTTTCTTAAACTAATAATTGTCTCTTGGAGACCTTTTGTGATAGGTAAATCAGACTCCCAAATAATATCTCTTCCATTTAAGTTTGCATTACGCTCTGCTGCAATAAGTAAATCAACCAATTTTGCTTCTGCAATATCTGTAATCTCTTTTGCATGACCTTTTTTTATATCGATTGAACCAGCTTTTCTAAATAGTGCCTCTAGTTTTGTAAATCCTACTACTGCCATATTTTTTCCTTTTTTATAAATTACATCATATTTAGTAATTATTGTTAAGTTTATTTAGTCTAATTAGCTAAATAGTTCAGAATTATATATTAAGAAATAAAAATATAATGCTACTTAAGTAGCATTATGCTAAAAAGTCTATTTTTTAACTATAAATATTCTATGCATTTTTACTTCATTTTATATAAATGTTATATTGTCTACTCCAACCAACTTTTGTGCCATAAACTCATGAAGAACAACTTACATGAGAAACCCCTGCAATATCAAAAAGTTCCATAGGCTTTTTTCGATAGTACATCTGCTCTATCTCTTTAGACTGCTCCTCATAAGGGTTGTTCATCACCTCTTGTAGTTCATGAATTAAGCTATAGTCTCCATTAGTAGCTTTTTGATAGGCAGGAACTAAAAACCATTCACGTAGAGTATATTTTGGGTTAACCCTTTTCATCTGTTTAGAGAGTACTTCTCGCTCTTGCTCTGAAGTGATTTTAATCGTATCTTGCCATTTTTTAAGCCACTTAGACCATCTAGCCATTAGGGATTTATCAATATTTTCATTATAAAAGCTCTTTTTAAGTGGTTCAATCTCTGTTGGTAAAGAGGAGAGTTCACGAAAGAAGATGGTGTAGTCTACAGAGGTCTCTATCATAAGTTTTATTAGCTCATTAAAGAGAGAGGCATCAAATCTTTGTAAACCTAACTTCGCTGTCCACATCTTTATCATCGCTTGTTGCATGACCCTTGGGAACTCATCTTTAATATGTTCTAAATACTTTTGAGCCTCTTTGTTTGAAGCTAATAGAGGTTTTAGTGCCACACAGAACATACCAAAGTTACGCTCTCCTGCTTGTGGTTGGTTTAAAAATGAGAAGTGAACACCTCCACCTGTCCACGGCTGATAGCGTAGCTCAAACCTATCCATAAACCCAAAAGGACCATAATCTAGTGTATATCCACCAACTGCTGTGTTGTCACTGTTAAAGTTTCCTTGACAATATCCTACTCTAATCCAATCAGCAATGAGTGAAGTGAGTCGCCCTCTAAAGGCTTTAGCTAGTAGAAGCACTTTCTCCTCTAAGGGTAAAGCCTCATCAATCTCATCACCATACTCACGCTCTATAATATGCAAGACAATCTCTTCAAGCTCTTTAAGTGCATTGGGGTGTTCATCTTTTCTAGCACGACGACCAAAGAGTTCAACTTGCCCCACACGCAAAAAAGAGGGAGCAACACGTGTAGTGATTGCCACAGCCTCCTCTATCATCAACTCAGGGTCTTTGGAGTATGAGCCATTGTGAAACCATGGACGCTGAACCCTCTCTGTTTGGGAGGTATAAAGTGTCAAAGAGCGTGAGGTAGGAATGCCAAGTGCATACATATGCTCTTGAGCCAAAAACTCACGCACACTTGAACGTAAAACAGCACGACCATCAGCCCCACGACAATATGGGGTTCTACCTCCACCTTTGAGTTGCATCTCATAACGTTGCCCATTAAACACCCCTTCAAAGATGGAGATGGCACGACCATCACCATAGCCATTACCTGTACCAAAGGGACACTGCTCATAATACTCTCTACCATAGATAGAGAGGGCATAACCTGTTGCCCAACCAAGCTTTTTCATAGGCTTGGGTAGTGATGAGGTATCTCCACTAAACATCTTCATAAAAGGCTCAGAGG
>JALWNF010000021.1 GCA_026995985.1 Campylobacteraceae bacterium | reverse complement strand
CACTTACATCATCATACTTATCAGATAGACCAAAATCATTAAGTATCTGTTTTGTCTCATCGATAGTAAAACCAAATCTATTGCTATATCGTGTATCAGATATTGTATATGTTGCGATATTATTAAGCCCACTAAAAATAGACTCTCTACTTACTCTTAAAATCCCTGTAATAACTCCTCTATATAAATAGTCATTATCTTTAAATGCTCCACTAAGTAGGTTTCGTATAAACTCTATAAATTCATTGTAGTAGCCATGCAAGTATGAGGCGTGGATTGGGGTGTCATACTCATCTATTAAAATCACTACTTGTTGCTTGTATGCTTGGTAAAGTAAAGAAGATAGAAGCTCCAAACTCTTTTCATAAATATCTTGTGTTGCTTTTCTTTGGACTATATCGTAGTAGTTATATCTATCTTCATCGTTAGCACTCTCAATAATCCCTAAAATACTCTTTTTGTGTCGTCCAAACTCCTCTCTTATCAAGCTATTTATCTTATTTAGTGAATCTTTAAGGTTATTACTTTTTATATCTTTAAAACTCAAAAAGATTACAGGGTATCGGTTTAGATGTTCTCTAAACTCTTCTGTTTGATAGATAGCCAAATCTTTAAAAAGCTCCTCACTACTCTCTCTATTTTCAAAAAAATATCTAAGCATAGAGAGATTTAGAGTCTTACCAAAACGTCTTGGTCTTGGCAGTAGAGTTATCTGTGCGTTTGAGTTTATGAGTTCTTGGATTATTAATGATTTGTCTACAAAATAGTTATTGTCTTTTATTACTCTTTTAAAATCACTTATGCCTATGGGTAGTCTTTTCATTTTTGTACTTTGAATTTTTATTTAGTATATTATATCATATTAAAACTACCTCTTCCTACTACCAACAAAACAAGCTTAATAGTATGGATAAAAGATAAATATAACCAATTTATTAATAAAGAGAAAATTAATAGGAGAGAAAACTATTATTAAATTTTTAACAATATAAAATATTTAATAATATCTTTATATTAAACTCTTTTAAGTATAATTATCTTATGAAGAGAGTACTAAATATTATAAATGGCGATGGCTGTATTAAAATAATGAGAGAGGCGAATATAGAGGGAGAGTTTCTTCCTTGGCGAGATTTTCTACATGAAGGTAGTGTTCCTGCTGGTCTTAATTTAGATGAACTATCTATTATTCGTGCAAAGTTTATCTCAGAGTATAGAGTTGGCGAGTTTAATGAGATTTATAAAAACTTTAAAGAGAGAAATAGCAAACTTAAAGCCTACAAAGAATATGATAAAATTGTACTCTGGTTTGAACATGACCTACATGATCAACTTCAACTTTTACAAATTCTTGATTGGTTTGCAACAAAAGAGTTAAAAGATATACAGCTCTCTTTAATCTATAGCAACAACTATTTAGGTGATTCAACACCTCAACAGATAAAAAAGATGCTACGCTACGCTATAGATATTAGCCCAAAACACCTCAAACTAGCAAAAGAGGCATGGTCTGCTTTTAGGGAACCTACCCCAAAGTCATGGTTTAAACTTCTTAAAAAAAACACCTCTATCTTACCATTTTTACAATCTGCTATATTAAGAATGTTAGAGGAGTTTCCAAATACAAAGTGTGGACTTTCGCGTACAGAGTACCAAGCTCTGCTTGTTATCTCTAATGGTATTGATGATGCAAATGATATTTTTGAGAAATCTCAAAGTTTTGAAGAGCGAAAATTTATGGGAAATGTTATATTTTGGAAAATATTAAATAACTTTGAGAACTACAATATTATAAAAAGAGATACAAACAACAGACTTACTATTACTAACTTAGGTAGAGAGCTTCTCGATGGCAAACGTTTCTGGTTTGACATTATGCCAATTGACCGTTATATAGGTGGTTGCCATTTAACACTAGAAAATCTATGGTGCTGGGACGTTCCTACACAAACTATAAAACAGTACTACTTCTCAAAACCACTAAACTACCTTTTAGTTGTAAAATAGCTCCTCTAAACTCTTAACAATCTCATCACTAGAGAAGATTTTTACATACCTAATTTTATGTTTGTTAAAATGAGCATATAGATTTTGATCATGCTCCTCTAGCTTCTCTTTGTAGTACTTAATGGCTGAACTAGAGAGAGTCTTAGAAATTAATCTATTTCTGATTGGGTTTAAAAGTTGAGCCTCTGGATTTTGTATAGGGGCTTCTTCCCATCTATCACGAACTATCAGAACACAAACTTCATGCTTTTGAGCTAAAACAGATAGGTCAACCTCATCTAAAAAATCACCTACCAAAAAAAGCAGACTCTTTTGTTCTATCTTCTCTAAAAGTCTCTGACCAATTTGACTGTAGTCTAAAGCCAATCCCAAAGGCTCAATCTCTAAAAGCTCTTTAAGAGTTACTTCAACCTCTTCAATCTGCTTAGTTGGCTTATACTGTTTAAAGCTCTCTCCTACAAAAAAACAGCTCTGTAACAAGTCATTAGCAAAGAGTGCAGAGTAAGACAAAACTGCCAAAAGTTGCCCCATAAGCTCCTGCTTCTTGCCAATAGCCATTCGACCATCTATCAGCATAGAAACAACAACATTAAGCTCTCTCTCCTCATGCATCTTTTTAACATAAGGTTCACCAAGTTTAGCAGAGTTTATCCAAGAGATATGCCGTATGTCATCTGAACTATCATAAGTTCTAAGTTCAGAGAAGTCATAACCATGACCTAAAAATTTGGAGAAGTTACCACCTTGAAGAAGTCTGTAGACTTCCTCTTTTGCTTGTAGTATGATTGTCTCTATCTTTTTTTTCATTTTTGCCTATTTTTTATATTTGTATTCATTATAATTATGATGTAAAAGAGTCATATATCTTTTTATCATAAATTACAATTTAGCTAGGAATTACCATTTTTATCTTATATCCATAACAAAAAAACCTCTTTGATTTAAGAGTGTAAATTTTAACTAATCTTATCGGTTGTTTAGTTGAGTAGCTAACTCTCCTACAGCTTTATCTAACTCCTCTTTTGTCTCATATTTAAAAATATGTTTCTCTTCATCTGATGTTATAATGTAGATTCCATATCCAACGATATCTACACGTCCTTTTGACTCAACCTCTATCCACTCTAAACTCATCTCTGTTGTCTCATCTTTGTAGCCTGTCTTAATAATAACAGCAGGGTACAACTGCTTAATGTCTTTTAAATTAAAGGTTTTCTCTTCTATTGTTATTTTACTCATAGTGAATTATAGTATAATATCTGCTAATTTATACAATAATAGGAAAATAATATGAGTAATTTAAATACACAAATAAAAGCTGACATTAAAGAGGCTATGAGAGCAAAAGATGTTCAAAGACGTAATACATTAAGAAATATTCAAGTTGCTATTAAAGATATTGAAGTTAATGAGAGACGAGAGGTTACTGATGCTGATGTTGAGGCTATCTTAATGAAATATGCTAAACAGCGTGAAGATGCTATGAAACAGTTTCAAGAGGCAGGTAGAGATGATTTAGTAGAACAGGAGAGAGCTGAACTTGCTATTGTAAAGTCATATCTACCAGAGCCTATGAGCGATGAGGAGTTAGAGGAGGCTTTAAAAGAGGTTATTGCTTCTATTGGTGCTACATCTATGAAAGATATGGGAAAGGTTATGGGTACTGCCAAAAAAGTTATTGGTAGCAGAGCAGATGGTAGTCGTATTAATAGTTGTGTTAAGAAGCTACTCAACTAGAGAGTAGGTCTTTAACGCAAACAAGAGGGGCTTTCCCCTCTAACATATTATAGACTTCATGTGCAATAGGTAGATAGATTTTCTCTTTTTGTGCAATATTATAAAGTGCCTTAGTAGTAGGAATTCCCTCTGCTACTTCACCTAACTCCTCTAAAATCTTCTCTAAACTTTTACCTTTAGACAAACCCAACCCAACACGATAGTTTCGTGAAAGCACAGAAGAGGCAGTTAAAAATAAATCACCTGCTCCACCCAAAGACAAAAAGGTCTCAGTTTTAGCACCAAAGTGTTCTCCAAAACGTGTCATCTCAACTAAACCTCGTGAAATTAATGCTGCACGTGCATTATTTCCAAGCTCCAACCCATCACAAACACCCCCTGCAATGGCAATTACATTTTTGTAAGCCCCTGCTACCTCTGCACCCACTACATCGTCATCTATATAACCTTTAATAAATGTTGGTAGAGCCTTAACAAATATTTTAGCTAGTTCTAAGTTGGCTGAAGAGATTATAAGTGCTGTAGGCAGAGACTTCTGAACCTCTGCTGCAAACGATGGACCAGAGATAAACGCCAACCTATCATCTGAAACAAATGAACCGTAAACTTCATTTAAAAAAGCACCTGTTGAGGTCTCTATTCCCTTTGCAGCTACTAAGAGTTTTTGTCCTCTATCTTCAAAGTTCTCCTCCATCCATGAACGAACAGCTTGAGCAGGTATCGCCATGACCAGATACTCATAAGAGAGTGCATCATCGAGTGAGACAAAGTTTTCAATATTTTTTGTTGAACGTGAGGTTATGACTACATCATTATTTTGACTATAAGCATGGTAGAGTGCCTGACCCCATTTCCCTGCACCTATAATTGCTATTTTCATCTATATACCCTTATTAATTATTGGGCAAATTATAGCGAAAAGTTTGTTCAATCTACTACTCTACTCATACTCCAAAGGGTCACTAACACCAGCAACCTTAAACCCATTCAAACGCAAACGGCAAGAGTCACAAACACCACAGGCTCTATCTTCATTTTTATAACATGACCAAGTATCTTCTAGTGGAACACCTAACTCTATGGCTTTAGAGACTATCTCTGACTTTTTCATGTGGACTAAAGGCATCTTTATTGCTAGTTTTGTTTCATCTTTTGTTCCTAAGTTTATGGACTGCTCCATGCTTTTTATGTAGGTGTCTCGACAATCAGGGTAACCAGAGCTGTCCTCCTCTACTACACCAATGTAGAGTGCCTCTGCTCCATGCTTTTCTGCAATGGCTGTAGCAATGGAGATAAAGATACCATTTCTAAAGGGTACATAGGTAATGGGGATGCCCTCCTCTATGCCACCTGTTGGAACTTCTAAAGAGTTGTCAATTAGAGCAGAAGCTCCTATCTGTTTAAAGAAATCTAAATCTATCTCATACGACTCTATGCACTCTAACTTTTTAGCAATCTTTCTAAAGGCTTCAAGCTCCTTTTGTTGGGTTCTCTGCCCATAGTTAAAGTGCAAAGCAATAATCTCATAACCCTCATTTTTTGCAATAGTTGCACTCAAAGCACTGTCCATACCACCTGAGATAATACATACAGCTTTTTTATTAACATTTTTCATTAAAATTAACCTATTTTTTACAGCTATTTTACCTCTAATTAGGTAAAATCTTAGTTATGTTAAATATAGAAAACCTTACAGATTACTCTGTTCCAATTAAAATGTTAGAAAATATTGCAAATTCACTAACTTCAAGGGATATTGATTTAACTCTGTGCTACAATAATACAATACAAGCTTACAACAAGGAGCATCGTCAAAAGAATCAGCCTACTGATGTCTTAAGTTTTCCCATTGAAAATGACCTTATTGTCTCAGATGAGTTTGCTCTACCTTTAGGCTCAATAGTTATATCTGTAGACTATGTCACTAAAAATGCAAAAGAGTTTGGACACAGTAGCGACGATGAGTTGGCACTTCTTTTTATACATGGTCTACTTCATATTTTAGGATATGACCATGAAATTGACAATGGAGAGATGCGAAAAAAGGAAGCCAAAATAATTAAAGGTTTTGGACTTCCTAAAAGTTTAATTGTACGTACAGAGGAGGAGAGTTAATGGATTTTGTTATATTTATACTGTCTATAGCAGCACTAATTTTTGGAGCTGATTTTATCATTCAACAAAGTGAACGTATTGCACTACGTTTTAATATTTCAGAATTTGTTGTAGGTTCAACACTTATAGCTTTAGGTACATCTCTACCTGAGATGGCTACAAGTATGGCTGCAAGTTTCGACCACAAAGCAGATTTAGCTATTGCTAATGCTGTAGGAAGTAATATTATCAACATTACTCTTGTTTTAGGTCTTGTTTTTACTATCTCTAAACCTTTTATATCTGTAAGAGACTTTTTTGCAAAAGATAGCCTTTGGGCACTACTACCTCTCTTTATTTTTTTGCTTATGAGTTTAGATAGAAATATTAACCGATTTGATGCCTCCTTACTATTTATTCTTATGTTTGCATATCTACTATTTCTATTTAACAACTCAAAAGATGAAATAATTCAAAGTATAGATGAAGAGCTTAAAGAGAACTTTTCATGGATTAAAAGCACTCTACTTCTGTTAGTTGGATTTATAATGGTTATTGTTGGTGCAAATTTTGCTATTGACTCTGCTTCAAATATTGCAACTCAATTTGGAGTAAGTCAATGGTTTATTGGTGTAGTGGTTCTTGCTTTTGGAACATCTCTACCTGAACTCATTGTCTCTATCGCTGCTGCACGTAAAGGTAAAGTAGGTATGGTTATTGGGAATATTATTGGTTCAAACTTAGCTAACACAACCATGGTTATAGGCGGAGCAGCAATGGTCAATACACTAACTGTCAACCTAGGAAAGTACTACTTTGATATGGCACTTTTAACTGTTGCTTCTATTATGCTTGTCTATATTACAGCTAACAAACTATATAGTAGACCTGCTGGAATACTACTACTTATTCTTTTAGCACTATTTTTACATGAAAAGCTCTATCCTATTGCTACTCTACATATAACCTCCTAGAAGAACCTATAAACCTATTTATAGGATTAGGAAGTTGCCTTAATCCAACGTCTTAAAAAATCTTTACGCTCATAAATCTTAGCTCCCAATGCCAACTTATAATCCATAAATGGGTGTCCCAAGTTCCAAA
Source organism: Campylobacteraceae bacterium (assembly GCA_026995985.1). Taxonomy (GTDB): domain Bacteria; phylum Campylobacterota; class Campylobacteria; order Campylobacterales; family Sulfurovaceae; genus UBA1140. The sequence continues at coordinate 718 of JALWNF010000021.1, read as the reverse complement.
AATCAAAGCCATTTTTTTCAAGATACTTTGCCAAAAGAACTAACTGAACTGTTCCATAGTTTCTATGATGCTTCTGCCTACTAGAAAAACCACTTAGACTTGTATATGTTCTGCCTATAACATACCCTATCTCACCTGCTAAAAGCTCTCCCTCTTCTCTTAACTCTACCGATTGGACTTTAAAGTTACTCTCTAGTTGTTGTGTCTCTTTTAGTATATTTAGATATTTAGGTGTTAGCCAAGAGTTTTTATGTAGAGTATTTATCGCCTCAAAGACCTCATCTAGCTCACTACTAAACTCTAAAGTAAAACTTTTCTGTCTTAGTAGCCTCTTTACCTTTTTACTTATGTGCAAATCTTCAAAATCTAAAATGGCATACTTATACTGTATCTCAGGTATTAAAAACTCCTCCCCTTTATAGGTTTCTGTCACAGAGATAAATCCTGCTTTTGCCAATGCTATATAGTTTTTAGCAGAGAAGTCATCTGACCAATAGTAGTTTTTATGCATATTTGGGTAGATGATTCTCTCTAAAACAGCTTTAGAGGTTACATCTTCATAAGAGATATAGTCTATACTTGGTTGAGGTGTTTGCATGGGATATATTTTATCTAAAAATTTCTCATAATAATCTATTTTTTTCCTAAATTGTAGATATGCTATTCCGTCAAATTCAGGTTAATAGTCGCCTTAACCAAACTTTGCTATAATCAAAAT
>JALWNF010000020.1 GCA_026995985.1 Campylobacteraceae bacterium | reverse complement strand
GTTATCCCTTTATTTATAGATAGATTCTCTACCTATGTTATCTATCTGAAAAGTTTCTAAAATTACTACTTAATTAAAATTAACATTATAATTTATAACATCTTTGGCTATAATGCTATTAAAAAATTAAGAATTATTGATGCAACGATTTGAAGCTTATTTAAAAGCAAATTTACCAATAGTAGAGACATTTCATCCTCACTATAATAAGGCACTATCAGCTATGTTACTTGCAGGTGGAAAGCGTCTGCGACCAATATTGCTACTCTCTGTAGTAGAAGCTTATGAGCCTCTTCTTTTTGAAGGGGCATTAGCACCTGCTTTGGCATTAGAGTTTTTACATACCTATTCACTTATTCATGATGATTTACCAGCTATGGATAACTCTCCTCTACGTCGTGGTTTTGAGACTTTGCATGTTACTTATGATGAGGCTACAGCAATCTTAATAGGAGATGCACTTAATACAGAGGCATTTTATCAGATTGCCAAAGCACCTTTAAGAGATGATATACGTATTAAACTTGTAGAACTTTTGGCTAGAGATGGTGGAACCTATGGTATGATTTTAGGACAAGCTATTGATATACAATTTGAAAATACTCCTCTAAGTTTAGAACAGGTAAAGGTTCTACATACCAATAAAACGGCAAAGTTAATCGCTACTTCACTTCTGATGGGGGCTGTTATTGTTGGATTAGAGAAGAGTAAACAAGATGCACTCTATGAGTTTGGAATTGAGCTTGGACTACTTTTTCAGATTCAAGATGACATTATTGATGAGACTCATAGTGATGAAGAGGCAGGTAAAACTACAGGAAATGATGGAGATAAAAACTCTTTTGTTAACTTGATAGGTCTTGAAAAGAGTATTGAAGAGGCTGAGAGATTAGCTAAAGATTTAGAAGAGAGATTCAATAGTTTCGATAAAGTCCTACAAAATAGTCTAAAAGATATTGTTCAGAAGTATCTCTATAGACATAGATAATATTCGATAAAACAGAACCTATATATTCTGTAGGTTTGATTTTATCTAATGTTTAGATTTAAATTTCAAGGAATTATATAATGGCAATGACACAACAGAATATGATGCGTAAAAAGATGGCAAATACCATTCGTTTTTTAGCAGCAGATATGGTGCAGACAGCAAATTCAGGACACCCAGGAGCTCCAATGGGTTTAGCAGATATTGCTGTAGTGCTTAGTGAACATCTTAATCATAATCCTAAAAATCCAAAATGGTTAAATCGTGACCGTTTAGTATTTTCTGGTGGACATGGCTCCTCACTTATCTATTCACTTCTTTATCTTTGGGGGTACAATGTATCTTTAGAGGACTTAAAGCAGTTTAGACAACTTGACTCAAAAACGCCTGGACACCCAGAAGTTGGGCATACCGAGGGAGTAGAGATTACTACAGGGCCTTTGGGACAAGGAGTTGCCAATGCAGTTGGTTTTGCAATGGCTGCAAAATATACAGCAAGTTATGTAAATTCAGATACTTGTAAACTAATTGACCATAAAGTCTACTGTCTATGTGGAGATGGTGACTTGCAAGAGGGTATCTCTTATGAGGCATGTTCACTAGCAGGACATAACAAACTTGATAATCTAGTTTTAATCTATGACTCAAACTCTATTACTATTGAGGGTGA
>JALWNF010000019.1 GCA_026995985.1 Campylobacteraceae bacterium | reverse complement strand
GTATTTACTTGTTTTTCTTAAATGTATACCTGCTGCAATAGCTAAACGCATAACATTCATTGCATTAAGTTTTCCACCTGCTAAACCACGTACACCATCTGTTCCAAAGAGTTCCATACAATTTCCTATTTTATTTTTGCGTAATTTTATCATATTTATTTTACTTAAGTCTAAAGAGATATAATACACCCATTAAAAAAAATCACCTTCCATTACGTATTATGGAGGAGACAAAGGTTAATTTTGAGCGAAAATATAATTGGTTACATAGATAACTCAGGAAGAATTATAGATACACAGAGTGCAGGTGAGAGCCTTGATGCACAAGCGATTGAGTATGATAACTCGGCTGAGGCTTTAGAGATTATTAGACACTCTACAGCACACCTAATGGCACAAGCAATTACAGAGCTTTATACAAATGCTAAGTTTTTTGTAGGTCCAACAGTCGATGAGGGCTTCTACTACGACTTTAAGGTCGATGAGAAGATTGGTGAGGAGGATTTAAAGAGAATAGAAAAGAAGATGAAAGAGCTCATCAAAAAAAAGTACAAGATTGAGAAGTACGAAATAACTAAAGAGGAGGCAAAAGAGAAGTTTGCTAACGATGAGCTAAAACAAGAAGTTCTAAAAAATATTCCAAGTGATGTAGTATCTATCTACAGACAAGGAGATTTTGAAGACCTATGTCAAGGACCTCACGTTCCTTCACTTCGATTTTTGTACAACTTTAAACTAACTCGCATAGCAGGTGCTTACCTTGGTGGCGATGAGACCAAAGAGATGTTAACTCGAATCTATGGTATTGCCTTTGCTGACAAAGAGTCACTTAAAGAGTACCTCAAGATGCTAGAAGAGGCTAAAAAGCGTGACCACAGAAAGATTGGTGCAGAGATGGAGCTTTTTATGTTCCATGATGAAAGTGGTGCAGGATTGCCATTTTGGTTACCAAAAGGGGCTAGATTACGCTATAAGCTAGAGAATATCTTACACAGAGCACACAGGAAAAGAGGCTATCAACCTGTTAGAGGTCCAGAGATTTTAAAGGCTGATATGTGGCGAACATCTGGTCACTACGCCTGTTATGGTGAAAATATGTATCTTACTACCATTGATGAGCAGGAGTATGGGATTAAGCCTATGAACTGCATTGGTCATATTCAAATTTTTAAACAGAGTGGAAAGTCATATCGCGATTTACCACTTAAATATTATGAGTATGGTGTGGTTCATAGACATGAGCAATCTGGTGTGCTTCATGGACTTTTACGTGTAAGAGAGTTTACACAAGATGATGCACATATATTCTGTACTCCACAGCAGATAGCTAGTGAGGTTATTGATATTATTGAGTTTGTTGACTCTGTTATGAAACTCTTTGGATTTGAGTATAGTATGGAGGTTGCAACCAAACCTGAAAAAGCTATTGGAGATGATGAAGTTTGGGAACTTGCAACACAAGGTCTTAAAGATGCTCTTACAGAAAACAATCTACCATTTACTATTGATGAGGGTGGTGGAGCTTTCTATGGACCAAAGATTGATATTAAAATTACCGATGCCATTGGAAGAAAGTGGCAGTGTGGAACAGTACAAGTTGACTTTAACCTACCAGAGCGTTTCAATGTTGAGTATGTAGGTGAAGACAATGAACGCCATACACCTGTTATGA
>JALWNF010000018.1 GCA_026995985.1 Campylobacteraceae bacterium | reverse complement strand
TTTGAAAATGGCATCTCAAAGCAGATGTCATCTTCTAAAGAACAGGCTTTCCAGAGTGCAAAATCTTTTGGATTACGTTTCTCAGGATTATGTTCTACACGGCTTTGGTTCTCTTCATCATCGGTTACTTTATGAGAGATAGCTCCATAGTTTGGGTCTTTAGATGTATCAAAATAGACATCACCAGAGCTAACCACATAGGCAATGTCTTTGTCAATAAGCTCTTGAATCATGCTTTTTATTGCATCTAATGACTCTGTAGCTTTTGGTTCTATATCAGCTTCACTCACACCTAAAGCTCTCATATCCTCTTTATAACGCTCAATATAGTGAGTTGTTATCTGCTTTAAACTCTTACCTGTCTCTTTGACTTTTTTAATAATCTTATCATCAATATCGGTAAAGTTTTTCCCCATAGTGACCTCATAGCCTAAAGCTTTTAATGTACGAGCCAAAAGGTCAAAACTAAGAGAACTTCTTGCATGTCCTAAGTGTGCATCGTCATAGACGGTAGGTCCACAAACATAGATGGAGGCTTTACGAGGAGTAATGGGTTCAAATAGAAGTTTAGTTTTCTTTACACTATCATAGATATACATAGTATGGGTAACCTTGTTATTTTGTTGATATGATTATAGCTAAAAGGGTTTGAAAATATAGAGTTGCTGTTAACTTTACAATGAGATATGTTAAGAAAATTATATCTATTTTAGACTATAATATTATTATGAGTTTGTTTTGTAAACTCAAATAAAAACTTAAAGGATATATCACAATGTTATCAGAAGAGTATAAAGATGAGATTTCAGAACTAAAGCAGAGTAATGCACATTTTGCTAAAGTTGTTGAGAAACATAGTGAGTTAGATAAGAAAATAGAAGATGCAGAGCGTGGAAGAATTAATATGAGTAATATAGAGATTGATACTATGAAAAAAGAGAAGTTACTTTTAAAAGATAAAATATATAGAATGATTTTAGAGGCTAAAAATAGACTTAAAAAATAAAAAGTAGAGGCTCTTTAGCCTCTACTTAAAAAAATCAATCTAAAGGAATACGAAGATGACTTCCAATAGTAATTTGTAGATTAGGTGGAATCTTGTCTTTATTTGCTTTATATATTCTATAGTAGAGTCTATTGTTTCCATAGTAGGCTTGTGCATATGTAGAGAGAGACTCATTTTTTTGTACCTCTACAATAACTTCTGTATCGGTTCTTGAAATCTCTTTAATAGGCTTTCTAATACGAGTAGCACTACTTTTTGGTGATTTTCTCTTTTGAATATCTTTAATTCCTTTTTTGAGAAGAGTAACCTTTTGGTGTCCATTTTTCTCTGTAAGCATTTTAACTAATCTTTTTAGCTCTTTTATTGTCTCGCGATTCTCTTTTTGTTCTTGTTTAAGCTGTTCAAGCTCTTTTGCAACCTCAAGAAGTTGCTCTCTTAGCTCTTTATTTTTATTTTCATCTTCTATATCATCATCACTAATTTGAGAAGAGCTAGGAAGCTTGTCTAAAATGACATCTTTTGGCTTTTTGGCACAACTCTCCTCTTTTTTTAGACTAAAGTCAGTACACCCCATAATCTCATCTGGTTTTTGAAAGAGAGCCGACTTGTGTGACTCATCTACAATCTTAATCTCTAGGTCATCATCTGCAAAAGAGTTTCCCCCTAGTG
>JALWNF010000017.1 GCA_026995985.1 Campylobacteraceae bacterium | reverse complement strand
CTCTCTTTGTCTCCTTTTTTAAAAAAACCATTTTGGTACCCAACAATTTGAATTTCAGGATACTCTCTCTTTAGTCGCTTAACGGTTGATTGAATTACCTTTTCAGTTGAGCCAATTAAATAAAACTTTTTCTCTTTTTGAAATCTGTTGACAATATCTAACCAAAACTCACTACCTGCAATTTTTATAGCTTTTACACCTTTATGGCGTAGAGCAAGAACAGCACCTATTCCATCAGGATAACCAATATTGTTATTGACAATAGCTCTTAACTTTTCATCATTTTTTATAATTTTTTCAGCATTCATTGCTACTAAAATAGTTTTATTATTTTCAATCTCTTTTAAAAACTTCTCTTTTGATTCAAAAGCATTGATTTTATAGTTGTTTATTATTTTATAAGTCATTTTCAAAGCTCCTTATGGTTATATAGTTTCTGTTCTTATTTTTTAAAATAAATCTTTCCAATTTTTTAAGTGAGTATTGACTCATAGATTTTGGGTGTCCTATAATGACAAAGTTCTTGTAGTCTCTTCTTTTTAAGAAAGAGTGGTAAGCCTTTTCTAAAAAAGAGGATTTATAACCATCTATAGAGACAACACTGTGGGTATATCTTGTTAACATTCTTAACTTATCTAGTTGTGAACCACCAGCAGCTAAGCCATCTCCAAAAGTTTGATGCTCTGCTCCTCCAAACTTTTTAAAGTAGACCAACTTCCAAAAGAAGAGAGGAGAGAGTCTATAGTCACTAATTGGTATCTCTTTAAAAAATCCATCTTCTTTCTCCTCTAGTGGGTCATCTTCAAATCTCCACTCTGTTTTTTCAGGCATACCCCTAAAGTTAAAATAGTGGGTATGACTATCATTTTTTCCATTTTTAAAAAGAGTACTATCTAGGTAGATATTATGTTTTTTAAGTGCATTTTTGATTTTAGCAAAGGGTTGAATGCACCAACCTCCTGCACGATAAGCAAAGATTTTATCTCCTACCATATTAGTTAAGACTCTTTTATAACGATAGACAATATCATCTATTTGGCTATCTGAAAATTGGTGTAGTCTATATCTCTTTGTGTCTATAATCCATCTTTTACCATTAAAGGTACTATCTTCCCAATGTGGATGAATATGGAGTTGAATAGAGTGACCATCTCTATCGAGTGACTTGATTTGAGAAGATATAGCCTCATACTCTTTTTCCAATACAGGAAATTGCCCTTTTAACTCCTTTAACTTTACAAGGTAGCCACTATCAACAAAAAAAGTGGCTTTAACTCCATATCTATTTAAAATATCTACTAGCTTTGAAGTGGGTGTTAATATACAATTTTCTAATGTTCCAACTTTTGAGCCAAAAAAGAGTTCATAATCAAGTGTTATTAGTATATTGCTCATTGCACCTCCTTATGCTATCTATTGGGTCGGTATAGGAGCTACCTTTTGATTTAAAGTAGAGATTAACCAAGAGTTTAAATAGCTTATACTTCATGGGTTTTAATATGACTCTAAAGGCGTAACCCTCTTTAAGTTTAGCTCCAAAACTCTTTTTAAAAGCCTGAAGAGATGCAAATTTTGAGCCCTTTTCAAAACAGACTCTAGCCCCTACAAAATCATAAAAGCCAATCTCTTTTTCTTTACAAAATTTAATAATCTCATAGTGTAGAAGATTTAAACTACCAGGAGAGGGTCGAGCTGTAC
>JALWNF010000016.1 GCA_026995985.1 Campylobacteraceae bacterium | reverse complement strand
CAGGAGAGACTAGAAGTCCATTTGTAACCTCTGGTATTCGCATAGGCTCAGCAGCACTTACTAGCCGTGGCATGAAAGAGGCTGAGTTTGAGATTATTGCAAACAAGATTGCCGATGTTCTTGATAATATTGAAGATAGTGAACTTCATGCAAAGATAAAAGAAGAGATGAGAGAACTAGCTTCTAATTTTGTAATTTATGATAAACCAATCTATTAAATAAATAAGCCATACTACCGTGAAAATAGCTATTTTAGATTTAGAGTTTTCTACTAAACGTTTTTATATTCAAAATAGTTCGATTGTTGAAAAAATCACCTTTAACAATCGAACTTTTTATAGTAAATTTCAAGAGATTAAGACAAAGTTAACTCCTGCACTACTACAACAACATCTAAAAGATGAAATTACTCTAGCTCTCCCTCTTATTGAAGAGAATGACTTAGTAAGATATATAGTTATTGAGTACCATCAAGAGGATTGGAGTCAATTCTATTCTCTACTTAAATATCTACTAAAAACTCTAAATATAAATAACTATAAATGCTACTTCAACAATAAAAAGATGCTATTTCAGTTATTTATTCCTAGAGACAATATATCACTTGAGAGAGCCTATATAGAAGTTGAGAATATCAAACATCACTTAGAACTTAAGTCAAAAAAGAGTTATAAGATATATCCAAATAGATTTTTACCAAAAAATTATAACATTATTACACTTCCTACAAAGAAATTATAATTTTTTTGTACTAAATTTTGTTTTTTGTGTTATAATTCGTTTAAAAAATGGAGACAACTAACCATGGCAGATAAACTACATGACATTAAAATTGATGACCTAGATAATCCTAAAAAAACACCCCTTAAAAACATACTAACTCTATTAGCACTACTTTTTATTATCTTAGTAATATCAGTAGTTATCACTAGACTTATTTTAGGAACAGATGGAGGTAAAGAGGTTGAAGAGAGTACTAATCCAGCAGGATTAGCAACTGAGGTTCAAACAGACAAAAATGAAAGTCTTGCAACTAATTTAACTAGTGGAGCAAATGTAGCATTAGCAACTACGGCAGCAGCGACTGCAGCAGCAGCAACAACAGCAGCAGTTACATCAAATACAAAAAAGGTACCTGTTATCTCTAATATTCTTGAAAGAAATAATACCTCTCGAACAAAAGAGCCATTGAGAACACATGAACCTGCAAAAGCTGTAAAAGAGGTTAAAAAAGTAGTAACAAAAACACCTACTAAAACATATAAAACACCTAAACATGCTGGTATAGTTAAACATCGTACTAGTGCAGCAACCAAACATACTGCTTCTCCTAAAAAGACCTATTCAGATAGAGTTGTTGCTAAAAAGAATTCAACTAAAAAATCTTCAACTTCACATAGTGTAAGCTATCTTGGTGGAAAAGAGAAAAAACTTACACGTAGTTATTATATTCAAGTAGGTTCCTACAAAAATACAAAAACTATTCTTAGTAAAATAAAAAAACAAAACTTTAACTACTCTCTACAAAAAGTAAAAGGTAACTCAGGGCTTACACGTGTATTTGTAGGACCTTTCTCTAGTTCAGCACAAGCAGCAAAAAACTTATCTAAAGTAAAAGCACATATTCTTAAAGATGCTTATGTTAAAAAGGTAGTTCCATAAAATGATAAAACAACTTCTCTTTGACCAACTCACTCCTGTTTCCATGTATGGAAAGATAAAAGAGCTTTTCAAAGAGGATGTTACCATGCTTTTTGAAAGTGTGGTAAATACACCAGAGGGGAACTTTTCATTTATTACCATTGGTACTATGGAGCGTGTTGTTTATAAAAACAATGAAACACTCTATACCAATGTAGATGGTAAAACTACTACCCTAGAGAGTGACCCTTTTAGTTTTCTTCAAAACTACTATAACAACTTAGATAAAAAACTGTTTCAAGAAAGAGCCGACCAAGTTGGTTTTGCTTTTACCGATGGATTTATTGGCTTTATTGGTTACGATATGGTTAAGGTTTTTGAGCCAACACTTAAAGCTACAATGGATAAGCTCTATGACCCACTTCAAACACCTGACCTTGATTTGGTTCGTCCCTCTATTCTACTTGCCTTTTCTCATAAATCTTCAACACTAACTATTATTCAAAATGATAAGAAGTATAGTGATGCTATAGATAAAATAGAGGCTATTTTAAAAGAGCCATCAAAACCACAAGAGCTAAAGAGAGCAAAACTAGATGGAGAGGGAGCATTCTCTATTGAGGAGGAGAGGTTTAAAGAGATGGTAGCAGAAGCTAAAGAGTCAATTCGTGCAGGAGATATTTTTCAGATTCTTCTTGCTAATCGTTACACTCAAAAAGGAGAGATTGACCCCTTAAGTTTCTACAGACTTTTACGCTCTAAAAATCCATCTCCTTACCTATTTTTACTTGACTATGAAGAGTTCTCTATCTGTGGTTCATCTCCTGAAGTAATGGTAAAACTCACCAATGGTGAGATTCTGCTTCGCCCTATTGCAGGAACAAGAAAACGAGGAAAGAGTCTAGCAAGAGACAAAGAGCTTGAACTTGAGATGATAAACGACCCAAAAGAGTGTGCAGAACACCTTATGCTTGTTGATTTAGGACGAAATGATGTTGGACGTGTAGCAAAAGCAGGAACAGTTAAAGTTACCGACATGATGAGAGTTGAGCGTTATAGTCATGTTATGCATATGGTAAGTGATGTTGAAGCTACTATTGATGAGAAGAAAGATATGTTTGACCTCTTCCGTGCTACATTTACAGCAGGAACTATGACAGGAGCTCCTAAGATTATGGCTATGGAGCTTATTGCACGGTTTGAGCAACTAAAACGTGGTTTCTACTCTGGCTCTGTTGGCTACTTTGCCTTTAATGGAGAGATGGATAGCTCTATTGCTATTAGAACTGCACTTCTTAAACCTGACTCTATTACACTTCAAGCAGGTGCTGGAGTTGTTGCTGACTCTGTTCCAGAGTTGGAGTATCTTGAAGTTAAAAATAAACTTGGAGCTCTGTTGGCTACTATTAAAGATATGGAAAAACTTTAAGGGACATACCCTACAAAAATGCTATACTCTCTCTAAAAAGTAGGTAGATTTATAATGCAACTCTTTACTATATTTGGAAATCCCGTCTCTCACTCAAAATCACCCCTTATGCACAATCTAGCATTTCAAGGGTTAGGATATGATGGAGTCTATATACGTTACAAACTAGAAGATGGTTCACAACTTAGAGAGAAGTTTTTTGAACTTGGCATAAGTGGAGCAAATATTACAGTTCCACACAAAGAGTCAGCTTTTAAGGCTTGTGATGAGCTTGATACATTTGCTAAAAAGGTAGGAGCTGTTAACACTATTGTCAACAGAGATGGAAAGCTATATGGTTACAATACCGATGCACCTGGATTTTTAAAAGCAATCTCAGAGTTTGAAGATATTAAAAGAGTTCTATTTTTAGGTGCAGGAGGAACAGCACAGGCTACCTCTGTAATACTACGTGATGCAGGTTATGAGGTAACTATTTTAAACCGTAGTGTTAAACGTTTAGAGCATTATAAAAAAGAGGGTTTTAAAACCTTTACCTTTGAAGATTTTAAGATAAATGAGCCATTTGATTTAGTAGTCAATATGACCTCAGCAGGATTAGAAGATGACTATCTTCCTTGTCCTGTTGAGATTTTAGAAGAGGTTGTTCCATCTTCAAAGGCATGTGTCGATGTTATCTATGGTAAAGAGACTCCATTTTTAAAATTTGCAAAAGAGAGAGATAAACCTACTAAAGATGGAAGCGATATGTTACTCTATCAAGGTATAATTGCATTTGAGTATTTTACTAACCATCAATATAGTTTTGATGAGATTAAACCATATATGAAACAAGCTTTTATTTTATAAAGGAGAGAATTATGATTGAATTTTTTAACCAATATGCACCTTTTATTGTCTTTATCCATGTTCTATCTGCTATTGTATGGATAGGAGGTATGATTGCTATTAGATTGACTGTTCACCCTAGTCTACAGACTATAGAGAATCCACAAATAAAATTAGGGAAGACTTTAGAGATTATGAAAAGACTTTTAAATTTAGTAATACCTATGATTATTGCCCTTATTATTACTGCTGTTCTTTTAATAATTGGTGAGGGATTAAAAGAGACAGAACTATACTCAATTGTATTAGTAAAAGAGGGAATTTGGATAGTTATGACTATTATATTTACTATTATCTACATAAAGCGTTATCAAGCAGAAAAACTATTTAAACAAAAAGAGTTTACATCAGCAAAAGAGAGTCTAAAGCTTATTCCAAATACTCTACTACCTATCAATATCTCACTAGGATTAATAGCCCTCTACTTGGGTGTTACCTTAAGAGGATTTTGAGTATTAGAGCATGACTCTATACTCTTAACTATATCCTACTAATTACTGTAGGACTATAAACTTTTTATATACTCTATAAATCCCAAAATGGTGCAATATACTCTATCTGTTCGTCATTTAAAATTTCTATAGTATCTTTTAAGCACTTCAAGTGAATCATTGTTGCTTGTTTTTTTAGTTTTGCTACTTTATCAACTTTTGGTTGAATAGTCTTTAAATCTGCACCATCATACATTAAATCCACAATTTCACTCTCTATAGGTTTTAGTGCTTGTTTAATCTTTTTAACCCCTGTCATAGTCTCTTTTCTCACTACCAATAGCTTCTCTTTTTGTTCTTTTGAGAGGTTTAAAGCCTCTTTATCCCAATTTCGCATTAAAATCTTTGTAAGATGTGGTAAAGTATCTATATTTATTAGAAATGGAGAGTTTTTAAGAGCATTTATTTTACTATCTGTTTGCATTTTAGTAATAAGTTTTACAAACTTTTCTGTAGGATAGTTCGCATAGAGGTAATCAGCTATCTTCTCAAGCTCCTCTTTTGTAACTGAACCTTTTTGTGATGGCATAAGCCCAAATTTAGCAACTTTATTTGACTCACAAACCGATTTAGAGACATTAGGGTTTAGAGTAAACTCAACAATATGCTTTTTAACTTTACTCTCCTCTTTTAACGCATCTTTAGCATGAAAAAGAATAGCATCAAAAGGAGGAGCCTTCAATCTCTTCATCTCTTTAGGGGTTGGTGTAGTAGGTAAATGACATTTTACACATTTACTATTTGCCAAAGCCTTACCTGTTGGAGTTGCATTTGCTATATTTAAAAGAGCCAATGCTAGAAAAATGCTTGTTTTTATCTTTAGATTCATAATTTAAATTATCCTTATTTTTTGAGTAATTTTACTATCTTAGTGTTAAGTTTATTTTAAAAGATTTAACTTTAGCGTTCATATCTCTTAACTCTCTTCATATTTTGAAAAAGAAATGGTAAAAAGAAGAGAATCTCCAACACAAAAGCTATTCCAACTGCTTTCCATGTTCCATAAGGGTCATTTACCCAAGGTAATCCTCCTGTATTCATACCAAAAAAACCTGTAATAAGCGTTAGAGGTAAAAAGATACCAGAAAGAAGCGTTAAGTAGTAGACATTTCTATTCATCTTCTCATCTACTTTAGCTCTGTAGAAGTCATAAAGACTATTTAGTTTATCTATAGCCACTTGTGCTAAGTTCTTAATACGCTTAAAATGTTCATGAACATCAGCATAAGCCAACTCTTCAAAAGAGCTACTATCTTTTCGCTTATAGTAAGAGATAAAGAGTTCAAATGAGAGTTCAGCCTGAAACAGAAGTCTATATATGAGAGAGACATCTTTTTTATAGGTTAACCATTTTTGCATAAATTGTGTATCCAACTTAGTACGATAGAGACTCTCCTCTAACTCATCTATCTCATAATGGTACTGCTTTATCTCCTTAATCAAATCATCTGTTTTACTATCTAAAAAGTGGTTTAACTCAACAAGAGAACCTAGCTCTTTAAATCTCTTCTCATGTCGTTCATATAGATATGCCCTATCTTCTTGAATTACAAAAGCATAAGAGATAATATGCACAACATTCTCTTTAAGCTCTGGTAGTCGAAGTACTAAAACAACAAATGAGTCTTTTGAAATAAATTCTGATGGGTGTTCAGGATTTTGAATATCTTCAAGAAGTAGTGGATTGAGATGATGAAGCATAGAGATGTAACCTTGTTAATTTTTGGGAATTATAACTAATATATCTATATTATCTACTGAATATCAATCCCTAAAAACCTGCTTCATATAGTTAAACTTCATCTCTCTATCATTGTTAATAGAGCGTATTGTCTCCTCTAAAATCTTTTGTATCTTGGCATTGATTTGGTATCTGTTAAGTTTTTTGTCATCTATAAAAATAGTAAAGCTATAGTACCTATTTGACCTCTTAAAGACTCCAACAAGCCAATGTATACCGTTTTTATGGCTCTCTTGTGCAAATACAAACTTAACACTAAGATAGTTTCTTAACCACTGCAAAGAGCCATAACTCTTGTATATAGGAGTCTTAAAGATAGTCTGCAAAACTATACGTTTCTCTTTTGTAAAGAATTTTTGAAAAGTAGGGCTTACCTGTTCAGGAGAGTCTAAAGAGAAGAGCTTAGATTTTGGCTCAACTACACTTCCATTAATATCGTGATACTCAAATGACTTAACAAGCTTTAAACCGTAAAAGATACGATTTGGATTGTAGAGGAGTTGAGTAATTTTGTGTAGAGCAGTCTGAACATCTAAAGGGTTCATCTCTAGCTTTCCTGCCCCTAGGTCAACCCTTGGTTCATTGTTTTCCAAAGAGACCAAATCTAAGTTTTGGTAGAGTGCCTCAATCTTATTTAGATGAATTGGCTCATAGTAGATATTGTCTCCTCTTCTGTCTTGCTCTTTAAACTTTATAAAACCATCATAAAGAGGTAACATCTTATCTGAAGCAAAGAGTCTTCTTGCATCAACCCAAGCACCACTACTACACCTACTAAAGCCCTCCTCATCTGGAATTTCAGACCTCTCTTTTTTGTTACAGTATCTAGTATAGTATTTGTCTCCTCTGTCTGCAAAGAGAAGCATTGAGAAGATTTTACCAATATTTCCAATCTGTGGTGGTTTTTGGTATATAGTATTTTTTTGATATAAGCGAATCATCTTACCCTCATCATTTACTACCGAAACCCACATATTTGAGAGGTTTAACGACTCTAGCCTCTCCTCTAAGTAGTGATTGAAATAGAAAATCTTGTTTAGCTCAAAGTTAATAGCCACTTTAGTAACAATCCTACTCTTTGGAGAGATACTATAGACTCTAAAGAGCTTATCTAACTCTTGTCCTACTACTGCTTTAGAGCTTCTTAAGAGTGCATCACTTCTTGTTGCCAAAGAGCTAAACTGCTCTTGATTTTTTGAGGTTATCTGCCCCACAACGTCCATAAGAGAGTCAGGAAAGTATGGAAGCTTTGGAAAGTGCATCTTTTTAATATTCGATACAACTCTGTACTGCTCTTTTATAATCTCGGAGTTGTTAACTAACTTAATAGCACTCTCTTTAATACTCTGCCATGCCCTTTTTTGCTCATTTAATGATTTGTTTAGATTAAAAGGTTTTTCATACATAGCAACCAAAATAGCCTCTTGAGCAGGTGAGAGTTCATCTAATGATTTTCCAAAGAAAATCTCTGCACAATCTTTAAGACCATACCCCTTGCCATCGGCAATAAAAAATATCTTCTCTAAGAGTAACCATGACTTAAAATTTGCCCCATTGTTTGCTTTGAGTAGATGAAAAAATGTCTTTGCTAACTTTAGACGCTCTATATTGTTAGTTGAACTCTTAAGAGGGTG
>JALWNF010000015.1 GCA_026995985.1 Campylobacteraceae bacterium | reverse complement strand
GGATTGATGCTCCTATGGTAGAGAGAGAGTTTGCCAAAGAGTTAGATGGTTACAAGTGTGAGGTAGCACTTGCTATTGGTTACCGACACAAAGAGGATTTTAACGCTAAACTTCCTAAGAGTCGGTTGGCACAAGAGGAGTTGTTTGTTCGATTGTAATTTATCTACTTCTAATAACACTTAAAAGAGATAAGCAGATATTTAAAGAGGCTGAATGGGAGTTTTAGCATTGCTACTCTATCACCTCCTATTGTCCACTTTTCAAACTCCCAACCCTAAAAAACTAACCAAGAGCTACCTCTTGAGCTTTTATCTCGTCCATCAAAGGGCTATCGTTAGCTATGATAACAATGCTACTACTTATCATACTAGGCACAAACTCCTCTAAAAGCCCATTTAGTATCTGCCTCATCACTCTCAAAGCCGTTAGTTGTATCGGTTATCCATGTGGTGATTTGGTGTTTTCCTATCTCTTCTCTTGTATAGCAAATTTTAATGGCTCACGATAGTCATCGTCTTTGCAAAACTGTTTCTACTCGCACAAAATAGTATTTTTGACTTTTAGGTGTTGGAGTTGGCAGTATGGGGTACTATAAATAACTCTACTCATTTTACTTCCTTCAAGATAAAATCTAACTACTCAAAATAACGATAATGAGTTTTTTAAAGGTCTCTTTCATTTTTATCCTTTTATACTAGTATGATTATATCTTTTTTGTACTAGTATACAAGTATAAAAGCTTAAATCTTCTTTATCTTATACTCACTTATCACACCATATCCTACTTTACTATAGATTGTTTAGCAATAGTTTTAGCACTTTTTAGCTTATCCCATACAATCCGTTATAATCAGAAAAGCTCATTTTTTTTCATGATATTGTACCTCAAAGTTTATGATAAGTTATGATATAATTTTTTATGTTTAAAAATATTATAATACTAATCATACTAGCTTCAATTATATATGCTTTAACCTACTTTTATAAACAAAGTAAATTAGAGTTAACTCCAAATATGGTGACTCTTAAAGTAGAAACAAATGACTTTAACTTCTCATATAGTAAGAGAGAAAAAGAGTCTCAGATATTTTCTAATGTAGATGTTGAACAGTATATTTTGACAAGTGGAGAAGAGAGACTATTTTTTGAACAAGCAACAATTAAAGGCTTGTATGAGTTTAACTATAGTCCAAAAGAGATTATTAATAGACTTTTTAATGTAAAAGAGAGTAACTCAATATTTACTAAAAATGGTTTAGAGGCGTTGCAGTTAACTCTGCCAAATAATCAGAAGATTAATATGTTTATGCTACAAAATGACAATAAAGAGCTTCGACTCTTTTATGGATTATCAGATAAAGCATTCTCTAAAAGTATAGAGAAGTTAGTAGGTAAGAAAGTTAATCCTATAGAGGCTACTAAACTAACAAAACCAATTAGTTTATGGAGTACTAAAGTTAATGATATTGATGGGATTATCTCCTCTATTGATTATTAAATCCCAAAATGGTTTATAGCTCCATGACCTTTGCCTAAGTACTTATCTTTCCCATCAATAAGGGCTTGGTTAAGGTAGTTACACGCTTTAATGGTTGCCTCCTCTAAACTCTCTCCTAAGGCGATATAGGTTGCAATGGCTGATGACAAACTACAACCTGTTCCATGGGTATTGATGGTATCTACAGCTTGATTTTTAATAGTGGTTAACTCTTTGGTTTTGTAGTTGTAGAGGGTATCGGTCATAAGGTCTGTAAACTCTAGGTGACCACCCTTTAGCAAGACAGAGGTTTTATACTTTTCTCCTAACTCCCTAGCTGAACTCTTTACATTTTTTATCTCTATAGACTTTTCCAAAAGTATTTCAGCCTCTGGAATATTAGGGGTCATTAGCAATACAGATGGAAGAAACACTTTTAGGCTCTCTATAGCATTTTGGTTGAGTAGGGCATCACCTGATGAGGCTATCATAACAGGGTCTAAGATAATATTTTTGATTTTATATTTGGCTAGAGTCTCTTTTACAGCCTCTATAGCTTCGCTAGAGTGTAACATTCCAATCTTGACAGCACCAAACTCAATATCATCTAAAACAGCCTCTAACTGTTGGATAATGTGTGGGATAGGAATTGGGTGAATATCTCTTACCCCTTGGGTATTTTGAGCTGTTGAGGCTGTTATGACAGATGCACTATAAGCACCATTGGCTGAGATGGTTTTAATATCAGCTTGGATACCTGCTCCACCACTTGAGTCGGAACCTGCTATGGTTAAAACGCTTTTATAAGGGATTTTTTTCATAAATAATTTTACTTAATCTCTTCTATATCATCATTGTCATCAAGCAGGTGACAGAACTTTAAACCATGTAAAAAGATAGCCCAAGAGATGTAAATCCATAAGAAAAAGAATAGAAGGGTACTTAACCCTCCATAGATACTTGTGTAGGTTTTGTTATGTACTACATAAAATATAAAACCACTCTTTGCAAGATACCAAACCAAAGAGGCTATAAATGAGCTAATTCCTGCTGCCTTAAAAGATACATGTGTATTAGCAGAGATTTTATAACTTAAAAAAAATAGTGACCATATAATAAAAAGTGGTAAAATCTGTAATAGATGTATGCCATCGGTTAGCTCATGTCTGTCTAGCCTAATCTGTAGTTCTGTAGAGAGGTAAAATGAGAGAACTAGCATAATGGGTGTAAGTGTAACAAGTGTCCAATAGACGCTAATAGATGACCAAAAACTACGAGGTTTGCACTCAAATATATCGTTTATAATGTAGTCATAGTTTTTAAAAAACATCATAGATGCAAATAGAACATATATAACCCCCATCATTCCTAGCTTTCCAGAGTTATCTACAAAGGTATTGATATATGTTAATACCTCTTCTGAATTAGTAGGCATAAGATTTTCAAAGAGTAGGGCTTGAATTGCTCTATAGACATCATCAAATATAGGAAGATTTGTAAAGATAGAGAGGATAATAACCAAAAGAGGAATAATAGAAAAGAGAGTATAGTAACTCAAACTTGCAGAGTAGTAAGAGAGTTTATCTGAAAAGAGTTCAGAGAGAAAATCTCTTATGAAGATGTAGTACCCTTTAATAAGTTTGTGAATCTCTATAGGTCTCTTTTCCATATCTTCTAAAGTCCCATCTTGTTAGGGTTTAAAATGTTGTTAGGGTCAAATGCCTTTTTTATATCTCTAAAGAGTTGAAGCTCTTGTTCATTGAAAGCAATACTCATAAATGGAGCCTTAGAGGTTCCAATGCCATGCTCTCCACTAAGTGTTCCACCCATCTTTACAACCTCTTGGAAAATCTCCTCAATGCACTTGTGACCCTCATCTATTTGGCTAATATCTATCATGACATTTACATGAATGTTTCCATCTCCTGCATGTCCAAAACATGGGATTTTAAAGTTATACCTCTCTCCAATAGCGTAAATCTTCTCTAGTGCTTCAGGTAGCATAGAGCGAGGTACAGAGATATCTTCATTGAGCTTTTTATTTCCATAGATTGTAATAGATTGTGAGGCATTTCGTCGTGCATACCACAACTCTTTTGCCTCATCTTCATCTTTAGCTACTCTAAACTCAACAGCTCCATTTGCTCTAAATGACTCCTCTAGGGTCTTTAGCTGAAACTCTACCTCCTCTGGAACATTTCCATCAACATCACCTACTAAAACACCACCTGCATCTTTTGGAAGATTAACCCCAAGCTTCTCAATAAGAGCCTCAATAACTAACTTATCTAAAAACTCCATAGCTACAGGGTTTGCACCTGCTGAAAGAGACTTAAAGACAGCATTCATAGCGTTGTTAACACTAGGGAAGATTCCCATATAAGTCTTTTTAAATTTTGGTTTTGGAATAAGTTTCAAAGTAAGCTCTGTAATAACAGCTAAAGTTCCCTCAGAGGCTATTAAAATACCAGCTACGTTATACCCTGCTACATCTTTAATAGTTCTTTTTCCTGCTCTAATAATGTCACCATTAGTTCGTACAGCTCTAAGAGCCATAACATAGTCTTTTGTAAGCCCATACTTAGCTGCACGCATTCCACCAGCATTTTCACTCACATTTCCACCAAGAGTAGAGTACTCTTCACTAGCAGGGTCAGGTGGGTAGAAGAGTCCAAGAGCCTCAACATGCTTTTGTAAATCCTTATTGATAACTCCTGGTTGAACTACTGCTACCATATTTTGGGTATCTACCTCTAAGATTTTGTTCATGTGCTTCTCCATAGCAAGAACAATTCCACCATTGGCAGGTAATGCCCCGCCTGTAAATCCAGACCCAGCTCCACGAGGAGTAATAACAATTTTGTTGTCGTTGCAGTATTTTAAGATTTTGGATACGTCCTCTTCATGGCGAGGAAAAACAACTGCATCTGGTTCAAACCTAGTACGAGTTGCATCATAACTGTAGGCTATCATGTGAGCTTTATCATCATAGATATTCTCTTTGCCAACAATGGCTCTTAAAGCCTCTAAATGTTTTTTCTCTATCATCTATCTAAGTCCTGCTACTGATTTAAAGTAAGGGGTATATTTTTTTTCTGAAAATCCAAATACAGAGGTATCAATCTGTCCAAAACGAGCATAAAATGGTGCCATAGCATTTGATTGGTCTATTTGCATAGGTATAGCTCCTAAGAAGTGCTTTGAGATAGGGTCTAAGATAAGTAGTCGATTTTGAGTAGCAATTAACACTAAGCCTACTTGATTGAGTTGTGCAAATTTTTTTAGACTCTCAAGTGTTAACTGTGTCTCTCCCTCTTTCATAAAATCTAAAGCATAGGCATCGGGGTGTATCCATGTCTTTTTATAGGTAGTGGTTATTTTTCGGTAGACATCTCTGTTTGGTGCAATTACCAAAGCGTTATTGTAAAAGTTTCCAAATATAACTCTGTCACTAGCTTTTGCTTCTGTCTGTATATTTGGAATATTTTTATGAGGTATTGTATCATAAGGTAGTAGTGAAGCAGTAGAGCCTCCTTGAGAGATAGTTGCATGGGTAATAGCCGATAGACCATTACCATAGTTGTGAATAACAATACCACTCATTCCTTTAGGAACACTACTAGAGAGTTGAACTTGACCATTTGAGTTTATGGCTGAAATGGTTGTTGAGATGCTACTTGGAAGAGCATTGGCAAAAAGTGTATAACTTAGTGCCAAGAGTATAAATAGAATTTTTTGCATAGGTTTCCTTCAAACTCAGATTTTAAAATCTAATTAGTGGATTATACCCCATATAGCCTTAACATCTTTGTCCGTTTAAAAATTGGATCCTTGTGATTGAGCAGTTTGAAGTCCCTCTAAAAGTAAAAGCATATCTGACCTATCTTTACCATTTACAGTTAACTTCTTAGGAACATAGTTAGCATTAAAGGTATAAGTACTGTTGTTCTCTTGTAGCATACCTGTCATCATAGCCATAGCAATTTGACCTTGTAAATCAGAAGGGAGTCTATTTGCCAAAGATTTATCTAGTTTTATATCTATGTTGAGTGCAAACCAATTTAGTAACTCTTTTTGGATTTTAGCTGTCAACTCCTCTATAGTTTTTGGTAGTTGCTCATCGCCAATATATTTAATGTTAAGTAGTGCTTTAGCTTGACCACCATTAATATCTCCATTGAAGTCAAATGTTGTTTTATCTTTTACTAAAAAGTCAGAAAGAAGCATAGCCATTCTGTTTTCAATCTCTATTTCAATATTTTGTAACTCTTCTAAGGCTATCATAATCTCTTTTCCATTTTTAGCTACAGATAGCCTCTTTTGTATAGCTTCTTGCTTCTTTTGCACCTCTTTTATGGTATCTTGAAAAGCTAACCAAGCCTCCATTTTAGTTCCATTTAGTCCATAATTTACTGAAATAGTTTTAATAAAATCAATATCAGTTGGTAGTTTTGTATCTCCTATATCTAAATTTAGTTTGAAGTTAGTATCTATTAGGTTGCTATTGGTCTGTTTTATATCCATTGCAACTTTAACTTTAGCATTTTTTATATTTTGCTCTTTATTGTGTTTGTCATTAACTGTAAAGTTCTCTACACCCATATCAAAGCTACCTAAGTAGAATCCATTGTCAAAAACTTTTGTAATATCTCCATTTAGAGTTACCTTTTCAAGTTTTATCTCACCATCATTACCTATCTCTCCATAAATACTCTTTGTAAACATATTTATAGTTCCTGCTAAGGTGTCTCCATTCATCTTACCATTAACCTCTAAAGGTGCAATGGTAAACTTTGTTTGGTTATCTTCAGCAACTATCTGATTACTATTAGCCTCATATTTTATACTGTTTTGAAAATCAATTAGCATATTTGTGTTAAAAATAATATCATCTTTGACCACCTTTTTAAACTCATCTTTATCAACTAAGAGTTCACTTACCTTTACTTTTGAGTAAATACGACTTACACCTACAGATAGACCATTTTTTAGGAGTATAGGTCCATTTTCAATCTCATAATCTATTACAATAGGAAGCTTTAAGACCCCCTCTAGCACTTTTCTTATCTCAGGGTCAATAAAATCTACAGAGACCTTTGCTTGAGAGTTTACAAACCCCTTTTTATAAGAGAGGAGAGACATCTTTATTCCATTGTTAGCATAGATTCTATTGCTCTTTGTAATGTAGTCATTGAGATACTTCTCTGTATTTTCACTAATATATGCAGTAGCTCCTACCCACAATGTAGATACGACCACAACGGAGGCTAATATTTTCTTTTTTATAGACATTAGTAATCCTTATTTATATATTGAAGAGATTATACTCTTTTTAGATAAAATATCTCTATTAATTCTACTAAAGGATAAACCATTAAACCTATATCTCAAATCAAACTTATTGTTTTGGTATCACTATTTTTTATATTTTTTGACAACTACTCCTTTTATAAAAATGTTTTAGAGGTCTACCCTTTAGAAGAGGGTATGAATATAGTCTATCTTCTCTCTTTGAGTCTTGTTATTGTTCTATTTAATATATTTCTCTTTACTTTAGTATCGTCAAAATATACCATCAAACCCATACTTATAGTAATAGTAGTTGTCTCTGCATTTACTAGCTACTTTATGGACACCTACCATGTCATTATTGATGACCTTATGATTCAAAATGCCTTGCAGACTGACCTAGATGAGTCTTTAGATTTACTCTCTTTTAAACTACTTCTATATGTTCTATTTTTGGGAGTGCTTCCTGCCTATTTGGTCTACAAAGTCAAACTTAAATCACTCTCTTTTAAAGAGATTCTGCTCTCTAAAGCCAAAGTACTTCTAAGCTCACTACTTATTATAGCTATACTACTTCTTAGCTTCTCAAAGTTCTACACCTCATTTCTTAGAGAGCATAAACCTCTACGCTACTCTGTTAACCCAACCTATTGGATTTACTCCATTGGCAAATATATCTCTCTTGTAGCTAACAGAGGAGAGGTTGAGTTTAAACAGATTGGTTTAGATGCCAAAATCTCACCACCAAATACTCCTCATAAGTTAGTTATTGTAGTAGTAGGAGAGGCAACAAGAGCTGACCACTTTTCACTAAATGGTTACAAAAGAGAGACCAATCCACTACTTAAAAAAGAGAAGATTATTAACTTCAAAAACTTCTACTCTTGTGGAACATCTACTGCTGTCTCTGTTCCATGTATGTTCTCTCTTTATGGTAGAGATGACTACAACTATAAAAAGGGTATGGCAACTGAAAATGTACTAGATGTCATCAACCACACTAAGCAAGTAGCTATCTTGTGGAGAGATAACAACTCTGACTCAAAAGGGGTAGCTCTGCGTGTTCC
>JALWNF010000014.1 GCA_026995985.1 Campylobacteraceae bacterium | reverse complement strand
TACTTACAATATAGGCGATAGAATAGTTAACTATAGTCGTGATGGAGCTACTTTAGCAAGTGGAACAATTTTAACTAAAAATCAAGCTAAAAAGATAAAGCTTGATAAAGGTTTCTATTTTATAAATCATAATAAACATGCAGCTATTACAGCCGATTTACAAGGTAACTGCCATATTGTAACCCAAAAAGGTACCGTTGCTTCTGCTAAATTTCCCCAAGCACTAGTAGCTGGAACACTTATTGGACAATATTTAATCTATGTTCTACAAAACAATAACTATGGAATTTATGACCTAAAATCAAATAGGGTTGTATATAACAATGAAGCTAATAAAGCCTATGCAATTGATAAAAGAGTTGCTAATCCAATACTTGTAGATAAGTTAGTAGTTATTCCTACACTCGATGGCAAACTTGTTATTTTAGACCTAACAACTCTAAAGATTACTAAAGAGATGTTTGTAAGCACTGAGAAGTCGCTTAACAATATTATCTTTTTAGGAACACTAAACAATGCACTCATTGCAGCAACTCCACATAAGATGATTTCACTCTCTGCTAAAGGGAAAAAGGAGTATGACAAAGAGATTGCTGAAGTTGTTATAGATGGGGGCAATATATTTGTCTTTCAAAAAAATGGAAAGATTGCCAAATTAAATGAGTTGCTCTCTGTTATAGCAGAAAAGAAGTTTAAGTTTGCCCACTTCTCAGCAGGTGCTGTTGATGATAAAAAAGTGTATGGCTTAGAGAAACAGGGCTATCTCATTGTTTCTAATCGAAATTTGAGTAAATATAACGTCTACAATGTACCCGAAGTTGATGACTTTACATTTGTCTCAGGAGATAAAATATATTATAATGGAGAGGTTATAGAGCTCTCTAAATTAAGTTATGAGTAGTAGAAATCTACTTATAGCTTTTCAAGAGTATCTACATATTAATAAGGCTCTTGAAGTCAATAGTATCAAAAGCTATATTTCAGATATAGAACAATTTTTTAACTTTTTTAAAAAGCAAGATGTCCTTAAGCTACAGACTACTGATATTCTTGCTTTTTTAACACAATTTGAAAATAAACGTACTCTAAATCGAAAACTATCTTCTATTAATGCCTTTTATGACTTCTGTTACAAGTTAGAGTTTATAAATACCAATAACATCAATATTCCTATGGCAAAGGTTCCTAAAAACTTACCTAAATATCTCTCATATGAAGAGATAGCATCTGCTTTAAAACTTATTGACCGCTCTACATTGCTAGGTCTTAGAGACTATGCTTTAATTCTCTTTCTATATGCCTCTGGTTGTCGTATCAGTGAAGCACTTATGGTAAAAAGAGATGATATAAACAATGGTTGGCTAAAAATTAGATTTGCAAAAGGACAAAAGGAGCGTATGGTTCCTCTTGCTCCTGTTGCCATAGAGGCTGTAGAGGCATACCTAAAAGAGGCTTCCATACAGAGTGAGTATATTTGGCTTAACTACAGAGGAACACAACTTAGTCGCATATCTGCTTATAAGATAGTAAAAAATTATCTAAATGTCTCTCCACACGTCCTACGACACTCTTTTGCCTCTGCACTTATTTTAGGTGGTGCTGATTTGCGTGTAGTTCAGGAGTTATTGGGGCACTCATCGTTAGAGACTACTCAGATTTATACCCATATTCAACAAGAGAATTTAGCTAAAACAATCAATGAGTACCACCCATTAGCATAAGGAGAAAAATGAAAACAATTGTTGACCTACTTCAAGATAAAAAATTAGTTTTTAAATCATTCAAATCTATTGATATTAAAGAGCTTGGCTCACGCAAAAAGATAGATATATATTTAGGGGTTGATTTAAATAGCTACTATGCTTGTATTATTCATGTAGCTAAAAAGAGTAGAATTTTACGTAAAGAGGCGATGGAGCTAATGGAGTTTCATAAAAAGTTAGAGGCTTACAACGAGAGTAAGATTAACAAAAAGTATATCTATATTCAAGCCCCTCTCTGCTCTAAAGCTAAAGCTCTTTTTAAGGAGGAGAAGTGGGTAGTTTGGGTAGATTAACGCCCTGTATATGAATATAGAAGTGCTGACTTCAGACGAGGAAAGACTCTCCATCTGTCTTGTGGCAATATAGCAAAACAGCCATTACTTCGTCCTTGATTTGCAACATAAGAGGCAGTATGTAGTAAAATCTCTCTCTTCTTTGCATTTCTATTTTTCCACTCTAACCCCTCAATAGGAAGATATCTATGTCTCTTTTTATAGGTTATCCCCTCTTTAACACCAACTTTAAAAAAACCATAAGGGGTCATATTGGTACCATATACATTACTAGAACGCCAAACTCTTCCACCCTTAGGACCAGAGTTCTTACCATGAGCAACATAGTATCTTGATACTGCTCCTGTATGTAGATTAATAATATATAGTCGCTTCTGAGTAGCTACCTTTGTATAGTCTGCAATTGCAATAAAATCTTTTGAGAGATGCTTTTTATATCGATTATGTTCATAGAAGTAGAATGTTTTTGCCAATGCTTTTTGACTAACATTAGAGGTTCTCTTTACCTTATTAAATATATAGTGAAGATGTGACTTACTTACATAGTGACCATAGTGCCAATCGTTATAACTACTCTTAGCATTTAATGCTGTAGAAAATAGAATTAATAGTGATGTTGTAATAATTTTAGATTTCATATTTACTCTTTTAATTTTAAAAATTAATATTATATTTTATTTTTTATATTTTTTTAAGTTTTATAATTCTAATCTATTTTTTATTTATTTGAGTTGAAATATTTGAGCTAAATAAACAAATAATGTGCTAATATTTCTTATCAAAAAAAAAGGTTATATATGCACTATTTAAAGTCACTAAATGTTCAAGTTCTATTAGGAATTATTCTAGGTATACTATTTGGAGTTACCCTACCCCAAATCGCTTTGGAGCAGAAACTTATTGGAGATATGTTTGTTGCTCTTTTAAAGATGTTGGTTGTACCATTGGTATTTGCCTCTATATATACAGCATTAACAGGTCTTGGCTCTGTTGATAAGCTTAAACAGATTGGGTTAAAGACCATTGGACTCTACCTCTTAACTACTGCTCTCTCTGTATTTTTAGCAATCATTGTTATGAATATCTTTCCTATTGGAGAGCCTGTAAGTTCGGCTGGATTGGAATATTCAAAGGCTTCTACCATTAAGCCTTTCTCTTTTCATGATATGATTATGAGTTTTATTCCAACTAATGTATTTAACTCTCTAGCTACAGGTCAGATGATGCAGATAATCATTTTTGCTATCTTTTTAGCTATGGCTTCATTTAAACTAGAGCAGAAATACCAAGATGTACTCTTTGACCTCTTTACAGCCATAAATGAAGCAATGTTCCATATTGCTAAATGGGTTATTAACTTAACCCCTATTGGTGTCTTTTCACTTATCTCCTACATTATTGCAAAGCAAGGAATAGATGTTATCTTAGGGTTATGGCAATATGTATTAGTAGTATTGGCTGTAATTATTTTACATGGTATTGTTACGCTACCTTTAGTACTTAGCTTCTTTGCAAAAATCAACCCTTATAGATATATGAATGCAGTAAAAGAGTCAACTATTATGGCATTTTCAACAGCATCGTCAGCAGCTACTCTGCCTGTGAGTTTAAGAGTTGTTCAGGAAAAAGGTGGAGTATCTAAAGACTCAGCAGGATTTGTTTTACCACTTGGGGCAACAGTCTCAATGGACGGTACAGCAGCTTACTTAACTATTGCTGTACTCTATATTGCAAATATGGCAGGGGTTACTATGAGCTTAGGTGACCAACTTATCTTGGGGCTAACTGTAGTTGCTCTCTCTGTTGGTGTGGCTGCACTTCCTTCTGCTTCACTTGTTATGATGGTAGTTATCTTAAATCAGGTTGGATTGCCTGTGGAGTATTTGGCTATTATTGTAGCCGTAGATAGAATTTTAGATATGGCTAGAACATCTCTTAATGTTACTTCAGATTTGGTTGTTACGAAAATTGTAGATGTTTTGACAAAAAAACAAAATTAAATTTTAATATTATGTATAGGGTGCGTTTCTCAACACACCTTCAAAACAAAATTTGAAATTTATGGAAATAGGCACCCTACATATAAAATTAATACTCGTTAATCATCTCACCGATTTTAAATGAAAGCTCCAATGCTTGATTAGCATTGAGCCTTGGGTCACATTGAGTATGGTAACGACTAGCCAAATCATCTACTGTAATAGCACAAGAAATAGAGCCTGTACACTCAGTTACATCATTTCCTGTCATCTCTAGGTGAATTCCACCTGCAACCGTTCCCATCTCTTTATGAATTTCAAAGAACTGCTCTACTTCAGAGAGAATGTTGTTAAAATCTCTAGTCTTAAAGCCTGTTGAGCTCTTCTCTACATTTCCATGCATTGGGTCACATGACCAGACAACATTTCTACCCTCATCTCTTACTCTTTTAAGAAGTCTTGGAAAGTACTCTCTTATCTTATCTGCTCCCATACGAACGATAAGGTTTAACCTACCCTCTTCATTTTCAGGGTTAAGTGCATCAATGAGCTCAATCAACTCATCTTCGCCCATTGTTGGTCCAACTTTACAACCAATAGGGTTAGCAATTCCTCTAAAGAACTCTACATGTGCATCAGTTAAATCTCTAGTTCTATCTCCAATCCAAAGCATATGAGCAGAGCAGTCATAATATTTACCATCACCCTCTGAATCTATTTTAGTTAATGCCTCTTCATAGTTAAGTAGTAGTGCCTCATGAGAAGAGAAGATGGTTGTTTGATGCAGTTGAGGAACCTGCTCTGTAGAGAGACCACAAGCAGCCATAAACTTTACAGCATTATCAATCTTATTACTTAGCTCTTCATACTTTTTACCCAACTCATTATCTTTAATAAAGTCTAAATTCCATTGATGAACCCTATTAAGGTCAGCCAATCCACCACGTGAAAAGGCTCTTAGTAGATTTTGAGTTGCTGCAGATTGATAATATGCTCGAATCATATTGTTAGGATTAGGAACACGTGCCTCCTCTGTAAACTCTACACTATTGATTATATCTCCACGATATGATGGTAACTTAACCCCATCTTTCTCTTCAAAATCAGAAGAGCGAGGTTTTGCAAACTGCCCTGCAATACGACCTACCTTGACAACAGGTTTTCCTGTTGAGTACATCATCACCATATTCATCTGCAACATAAGTTTAAAGAAGTTTTTAATATTTGGTGTATTAAAGTCTGCAAAACTCTCTGCACAATCTCCACCTTGAAGCAGAAAAGCCTCTCCTCTTCCCACTGCTGCTAACTTCTCCTTTAATGTTCGTGCCTCCCCAGCAAAAATAAGTGGTGGGTATGAACTAAGCTCATCTTCTACACTCTTTAGTGCCTCTAGGTCACTATATATTGGTTGTTGCTTAATAGGAAACTCTCTCCAAGAGCTTGGTGTCCAGTCCATTTTTTGTCCTTTAAACCTAAGTCTAAGCCTATATTTTATCTAGTCAAACTCAGATTCGAAAATTAATTCGGAAATTATACCAAAAAAATCCAAAATTGAATATTTATTATATGTTTATGTAGGTAACGATATAATAAATTTGAAATAAAAAAAAGGACTTTTAAATGAAAAAAAAACTGCTAATACTACCTTTTCTAATGACTACTCTATATAATGGATGTGCTCCTAAAACATCTCCAATAGTTATACAAACAGATAGTACATCTACCGATAGTTCAGCATCTATTCCTCCTCAATTAAGAGACTTACCCTTCTCTTATAGTAAATTTCGAACTGTACAAGGTCAAACTTTAACAGTTGGTAAAAATCGTACAGGCTTTACCTTTCCTGACTTTAAAGGAAAAATTATTCTTTTAGAAGTTTTCGGTCAAAATTGTCACTACTGTCTAGAGTCTCTACCTTTCATTAGTAAATTAAACTCAAAATATCATAAAAAACTACAAGTTATAGGACTACAAGTTCAGGAGAAAATGAGTAAATTAAAGTCAAATAGTTTAATTCAACAATTTAATATAGATTATCCTATTATAGAAAGAGATAGTGCAACTAATTTAATGATAACACTAAGAGATAACTATGAATGGAGAGGAGTATTGCCTCTTACGCTATTAATTAAAGATGGTGTAACCCAAGAGATATTTAAAGGAGAAACTAGCCAAGAAGAGTTAGAGAAGGCTATTCAAGAACTACTCTAGATAATTAAGTGGACTAAAAAAGTTCACTTAACTCTTAAGAACATCTGCTTTACCAAAATAGTAGCCTTGAGAGTAGTCAACACCTATTTCACAAAGAATTTTATAGATATTTTCATTCTCCACATACTCTGCAATAGTCTTAATACCTTGTTTTCTTGCAAAATAGACAATAGTCTCTACCATATTTTTAGATGCAATATTAGATTCAATATCTCGAATAAGAGAGCCATCTATTTTAATATAGTCTGGCTCATAAGTTAAGACTCTTGAAAAGTTTGAAAAACCTTTACCAAAATCATCAATAGCAATCTTAACTCCCTTTAATTTAATATAATGAATAAAATCTTTAGCAATCGATAAATCACCAATATCACTATCTTCTATAATCTCAACTGTTATTCTATGTGTTTCTGTTTTATAGCGTTCTAAAAGTTCAAAAAACTCTTTTATTGTACTCTCCTCTGTCATATCTTGTGTTGAGAGATTAATAGAAATCTCTACATCTGTATAAAAAAGTGCACGGAAAGAGTTTCTTAAAACTATTGATGTAATCTCATTGTAGTACTTGCCCTCTTTAGCTGTATCTAAAAAAAAATGAGGAGAGACAATATTGCCCTCTTCATCTATTAAACGGACTAAAGACTCATACTTTTCAATCTTTTTAGTTTTATTATTAACAATAGGCTGAAAGTAAGAGGTAATATTATAAGTATTAATAGCTCTTCTTAACATATTGAATGTTTGTAGCTTTTGCATAGCAAACTCTTTTTCACTTTCAAGCAACCTATTTGCCACAATAAAACTTTGTCTATTTTGTAGAAGAGTACAAAGACCAATTTTAGCACTCTCTAATGCATTTGAGCCATAAGCTAAAGAGGTCATTATGGAAAGAGTATAGTCAACAAGACCTATTTTTATTTGAGCACTGTTGACCTTTTGCTGAAACTCTTTTATAGTTATATGTAACTTATCTTCTGAAATCAACTGTTTATCATAGGGCTTAACAAAAACAAATTCACCACGTTCAAGTAGATATATTCTCTCAAAATTGCAATGCTTTGGCATATGTGAAAAGAGTTTTTTTGCAAATCTCTTTTGAAGCTTTTTACTAATTTTACTTCTCAATGAAAAATTTAAATATTTAAACTCTTCTATTTTTATTAAAACAACAACAGCATCACCTAAAGAGTCAAGATAATCAATTAATTTATACTCACCAAAAAACAGATGATCATTCATTGTAAATTTATCTATCAACACATAAGCCTTTCAAAAAAAATATTATTTTTTATTATAATCACTTAGGTACTTAAATCATTGTTTTATAAACTTTAAAAAATTTAAAATAGGTATCTTTCAGTACCACTTCTTGTCTACTTTTTATTAAGCTGTATTCTAGTCTAAAAAGCCAAAAAATAGGTAAATAAGAGAGAAATGAACTATAAAAAAAAAGACTGGTTACTAAAATATACAATCAAATTATCTGTAATTATATTATCAAAAATAAAAATATTACAATTTGATATATTTCTATATTTTAAAAAATTTTTTCTGTATAATTTAGTCTATTAAATGTAGAGGAGATTTTATGAAAGAGGCTAAAGCACTATTCCAAAAACTAAAA
>JALWNF010000013.1 GCA_026995985.1 Campylobacteraceae bacterium | reverse complement strand
CCTGTTAATAAGATGTTGCAGAGTGAAAAAGAGAAGATTTTAAATGTTGAAAATATCTTAAAACAAGAGGTTGTCGGACAAGAGGAGGCCTTGAAAGCAGTTGCAAGAGCAATTAAAAGAAATAAAGCAGGTCTTAGTGATATGAACAGACCTATTGGTTCATTTATGTTCTTAGGACCTACAGGGGTTGGTAAGACACAAGTAGCTAAGACTTTGGCTAAGTTCTTATTTGACTCTGAAAAGTCTCTCATACGTATTGATATGTCAGAGTATATGGAGAAACATGCAGCATCACGTCTAGTTGGAGCACCTCCAGGATATGTAGGCTACGATGAGGGTGGACAACTTACTGAAGCAGTAAGAAGAAAGCCTTACTCTGTTGTACTATTTGATGAGATAGAAAAGGCTCACCCAGATGTCTTTAATACACTCTTGCAGGTGCTTGATGATGGTCGTCTAACAGATAATAAAGGGGTTACTGTTGACTTTAAAAATACTATTATTATAATGACATCAAATATTGCTTCAGATAAGATTATGGAGTTTGAAGATAGACGTGACCGTGAAAAAGCAGTTAATGATGAGTTAAAGAGGTACTTTAAACCAGAGTTTTTGAATCGTTTAGATGATATTGTTATCTTTAACCCACTTGACCTTGAGGCAATTAGAGGTATTGTTGATATTCTCTTTAAATCTATTAAAGAGAAATTATCAGCAAGAGATATTACAGTTGAGTTGACTGAAAGTGCAAAAGAGTATATTGCAAAAGTTGGTTTTGACCCTGTATATGGAGCAAGACCACTAAAAAGAGCACTATATGATGTTGTAGAGGATAGATTAGCAGAACTTATCTTAGAAGATAAGGTTACAGAAGGCTCAACTGTTACATTTGATGTAGTTGATGGTGAAGTAGTAGTTAATATTAACTAGGATATTTATAATTTTTTGGTATAATTAGATATGAAAAAGTTAACACTATTGACATTACTAATATTTATAGGGATTCAGTTTCTTCCAATAATGGAAGTCCCTGCTAATATACCAACAAAGGCTGATGAGGAGCTAAAAGCTCCTAAAAATATAGAGGCTATCTTAAAGCGTAGCTGTTATGATTGTCACTCGAACCATACTAATTTTCCATGGTATAGTAATATAGCTCCTGTATCATGGTTTACTAAACATCATGTAGAAGAGGGACGTGAACATATGAATTTCTCAATATGGGAAAAGTATGATGATGAGAAAAAGCTTAAATATCTTCAAAAGATTCCAAAAGCTATTAAGAGTAAAATGCCACTTCCTAGTTATTTGCTAATTCATAAGGAGGCTAAACTTTCAGAGGCAGATAAAGAGGCGTTAACTACTTGGGCTAATGATACAGCTTTTGATTTAGAGTAGAGGATTAACTCCATATTTGATTGGTGTGATGAGAATCACACCAATCTATAAAAAAATTACATATCCAAATACCGAATCAACCCCTTAGTCAATCTATCAAATTTCAATATCTTAGTCCCCCCATTTTTAAGCATAAATAGCTTTGCATTGTCCATATTTTCAAATGGTATTAGGTCATCTCCGTGTGGTCCGACTATGTGACTTCCAAACAGATAGACAGCCTCTTTTGCATCTACTCTGCGTCCACTTGTAAAGTCTTGAACTGACATTTTAGTAATGTTTGCATCTATAATTTTGTGTTTTTTAAAGTATGTTTGGTGATGATA
>JALWNF010000012.1 GCA_026995985.1 Campylobacteraceae bacterium | reverse complement strand
AAGAGTGGAATATTGAGATGACAAGTTGGAACTCAATTAAGACTAATGGTAGAGACTACATGACCTCTCGCCCTGGTATCTTTGCAGCAGGTGACTGTGAGTATGGTCCTATGACCATTGTTAATGCTGTTGGTCAAGCTAGACGAGCTGCTTCTGTAATTAGTCGTTATATCTATGATGGTAAGTGTACTCTAACAGATGATGAGATTATGGAAGACCACTTGGCACGTCTAAAGGTCTACAACAAAAATGAGAAGATTACAGGTTGGATGCCAGGTATTCCTAGACAGGTTAGTGAAAAGTTAGGTGTTGATGAGCGTAAAGACAACAACAAAGAGGTAAACCTTGGGTTTACAGGTGAAGAGGCGATAAGTGAAGCAGAGCGTTGTATGCGATGTTATTACATATCGATGGTGGCTGTATGATGAGTAGTATAAAACAGAATATAGAACCAAAAGTTATCAATGTAACGATTGATGGAAAAAGCTGTTCAGGTTACTTTGGTGAGACTATTTTAGAGGTAGCACGTAGAAATAATATCTATATTCCAACTATGTGTTATTTGACTAAAACTCTTCCGATTGCATCTTGTAGAATCTGTTCAGTAAAGGTTGAGGGCGTTGATGGCTTTATCTTATCGTGTCAAGAGAAGGCTGTTGATGGAGCTGTAATTAAGACTAACGACACTGAACTTTACCAAGAGCGTCAAAATATTATGAAGCTCTATAATGTTAACCACCCACTAGAGTGTGGTGTGTGTGACCAGAGTGGAGAGTGTGACCTACAGAACAAAACTATGGAGTTTGAAGTCGATAAACAGACTTTTACTGCTCAAGATATGCCTAGAGCTGTGCAAAATTGGGGATATGTATCATATGACCCATCTTTGTGTATTATGTGCGAAAAGTGTGTAAGAGTTTCAACTGAAATTACAGGTGATGAGGCACTCAAAGTAAAATTTGGTGGTTACTCTTCAACCATTGAAAATGTCAAACAGGAGGCAAACTATGCTACCCTTGGTGAAGCAGCCGCTGTTTGTCCTGTTGGAGCATTAGTTGATACTAAATTTAAGTATAGTACAAATGCTTGGGAGCTAACAAAAATACCATCATCGTGTCCACACTGTGGAGTTGCTCATGATGTTACCTATGAGGTAAAAAATGGCAAAATTTACCGTACCTCTAACCAAGCAGAGTTTACTACTATGTGTTCTGCGTCGCGTTATGGGTTTGATTTTGCTAATGAGGGTGTAACTAAAGATAAAGATACCTTTAAGTTAGCTGTTGAGAAGTTTAAGAGTGCTAAAAGTATTGTTTTTGCTAAAGAGATTTCTAATGAAGAGGCTTTTATGTTTCAGATGCTTAAAGAGAAGATGGGTGTTAAGCTCATTTCGCCTGAAGCAAGAGCCTATCAGAAGTTTATGAGAGCCTATAGCTCAATTACAGGTAAACTACTCAATAGTGGAACACTAGAGCAACTCTCAAAATCACAAGCTATTATGGTACTTGGAACACGTATTAATGATGATGCACCTTTAGTTAAGTTTCACATTAATATGGCAAGTAAGTGGCATAGAGCTAGAGTAGCCTACCTTCACCCAATAGTAGATAACAATATTAAAAATATTGTAACTCAATATATTACATATGATATAGGCAATGAAGAGGCTGTTACAGCCTCTTTAGTATCTTATCTACTTAAAAATGTAGATGGAATTGATGTCG
>JALWNF010000011.1 GCA_026995985.1 Campylobacteraceae bacterium | reverse complement strand
TTACTACTCTCCTTTTACATTTGTTCGCATTTTATAATTCTCTGGACTAATTGCTTTTAATCCATTTAAATCTTGATTGATTTTGTAAAAATTAGTCGAATTTGCATTTTGTGTCTGAATTGCTAATATTGTTAATACACCAACTATAGTAAGAAACAATCCAAGAAAAACAAAATAACCAGTTAAACCATGCATAAAACTAAAAAGTCCACCCTCTGTTTTTGGGTCAATTTGTGTATTTCCTGCCATCTTACTCTCCTGCTTTAATTGAGCTAATAAACTTAGCTAATGCTTTTTCTTGAGTCTCATTTAGACGACCTTTAAAGCTAGGCATTGTACCAATAGATGCTTTTTTACCATGCTCAAGAACCTTACTAATAAGTGTTTCATCATACTCTGCAAGGTTTGGAGCCATACCATTCATACCTTTTCCATCTGCTCCATGACATCCCGCACAAGTAGCAAATGCAGCAGGTGCTTCACCCTTTAGACCACCAGCAACATACTCTGCAATGTCTTCAGCATCTTTACCTGAAACCAAACCAGGAGGCATTGCGCCCATTGAGAAGCCAAGTCCTTGAGAACCATTTTTAATAGTATATAAAACTTGCTCTTTTGTTATTCTGTGGGTTAAGTCTTGAGCTTTACCCTCAATACCCTCAGCATCAACACCGTGACATGGAGAACACTGAACCAAGAATGTCGACTCACCCATAGCTACAAGTGTCTCGTCGCTTGGGTTTTCCCATTTTGCTTTAAACTTCTTGTTATACTCTAAAACCTCTTCATTATACTGACCAATTTGAGAGAATTGATTGGTTGGATAACCAATAAACCAGTACCATAATAACCAAATAATAACACCAATAAAGATAAGCCCCCAACCTGAAGGGATTGGGTTTTTAAACTCACCAATTCCATCCCAACTCTCATCAGCCAACTCACCTGTTGCTCTGTCGTTTTTAATCTGATTTACATACTTAAGAGCTGTAGCTACTGTAATAGTAATAATAGCCATGGCTCCTAACATTGTCAAAGCATTTATGTAATCGTCACCCTGAAAAGCATCACCTGCTACAAAGAAAGTTGCAGCCATCAGAACAACGATAAGAATAATACCACCTATGACCATTTTTTTCATGCCATTTCCTCCTTAATCGTTTTTTTCTTATTTTCTATCTCTTGCTTCAAGAGGAGTTGAATCAAGAGAATCATTCAATACCAAATTTGAGTATTTCTCAAAATCCCTCTCTCCTGTTCTTTGTCTTCTGTAGATGCTATATGCATAACTATAGAAGACTATAAAGATAAAAAGAGTAATGAAAAATTTTCCATACCCTGCTATTGTCATTAATGTCTCTTGATCCATTTTATACCTCTTATTTTAAAGAATTTAAATATGCAATCAATGCAACTATCTCTGGAACTTTTCCAGCAGCAACCATATCTTTTACATTTTGATTTTTCATCTCAGCTGCAACTTTTTTAGCATCTTCCAATGCTTGTGCTTTTGCCTCTTTCCAACTTCCAAGCTTTGGCATTCCTGGAGTATCATATGGTACACCAAATACCTCTTTTTGAGTATTAGCATTTGCATAAGCTGTAGCAAGGTCTGCTATGTTAGTAAACATATGTGGATACTTAGGCATAATTGAACCTGGTACAACAGAAGCTGGATCCATCATGTGGTTCTCATGCCAATCTGTTGTTCTGTAGTTACCAACTCTATGTAAATCTGGACCAGTTCTTTTAGAACCCCAAAGGAACGGTCTATCATATGCATACTCACCACTTAAAGAGTACATACCATATCTATCTGTCTCAGATTTAAATGGTCTAATCAACTGTGAGTGACATGCGTTACAACTATCTTTAATATACACTTGTCTTCCCGCTAACTCCAATACAGTATGTGGTTTCGTACCAACTGTTGGTTGTGAAGCTTTTGCAAAATCAGGAATAATTTCAATAAATCCTGCAAAAGCAACTGTTAAAAATAGCATTACAGCAAAGAAAAATGGTCTCTGTTCTAACCAATGAAACATAATTACCTCCTTCTCTTAAGATGCCATAGGCGATGCATATGCTGGTTCTTTATCAAGTACTCTACCTGATGTTGCAGTCTTATACATATTGTATGCAAACATAAAGAATCCAATTAAGTAGAACAATCCACCAATACCTCTTAGTGTGTAGTATGGGTGTAGTACCTCTACAGTATCAATAAATGAGTAAAGAAGTGAACCATACTCATCATAAGCTCTCCACATCATACCTTGAGTAATACCAGCAATCCACATAGATGTAAAGTAAAGAACAATACCAGTTGTCTGTAGCCAGAACTGTGTATCCATTAACTTTTTAGAGTAAAGCTCTCTTTTGAAGATTCTTGGTGCCATATGATAAAGTGCTGCCATTATCATAAATCCAACCCAACCAAGAGTACCATCATGAACATGTCCTGGAATCCAATCTGTAAAGTGAGCAATAGCATTTACTGATTTAATTGCCTGAATAGGACCCTCAATAGTACTTAACATATAGAATGTAGAAGCTAAAATCATAAACTTAATCAATGGAGAAGTTTGAAGCTGTTGCCACTCACCCTTCATTGTAAGAAGCATATTAATAGCACTACCCCAAGATGGCAAAATAAGTACAACTGACATTACAGAACCCATTGTTTGCATCCAATCTGGAACTGTAGAGTATACTAAGTGGTGACCACCAGCCCAAAGGTAAACAAACATTAATCCCCAGAATGCAAGAACAGATAGCTTATATGAGAATACAGGCTGACCAGACTCTTTCGGTAAGAAGTAGTAAATCATTGCAATAATTGGTGTTGTAAATACAAATGCAACAGCATTGTGTCCATACCACCACTGAACTAATGCATCATTTGTTCCTGAATACATTGAGATTGAGTGCATAATAGAACTTGGTGCATCACCCGACCAGAAGAATGTAGGAACTTCCATATTATTAAATATAAAGAGCATTGCTACTGCTAAAAATGAAGACATATAGTACCAGATAGAGACATAGATTGCTCTCTCTCTTCTCATACCAATCATACCAAACATTGCAACACCCCAAAGAACCCACCATACAACAATAAGTAAATCAAGTGGCCACTCTAATTCTGCATACTCTTTAGAAGTTGTAATACCTAAAATAAGTGTTACCACTGCTAAGAGTATAGTAATAAAATAGAGCCAAAAATGAAGTTTTGCAACCTTCATTAAGAATGGTGACTCACTAAGAGACATCTTCAATGTTCTTTGTCCAACATAGTACCATGTTGCAAAAATACCACTTAAAGTAAACCCAAATGCTACACCATTAGTGTGAATAGGTCTCAACCTACTAAATGTACCATATTCCCCAAATAAGTTACTTAACTCTGGAAATGCAAGTTGAAACGCTAGGATTACACCTATTAGCATACCGATGATACCAAACAAAATTGTAGTAAATGTAAAGAGCTTTACTACTGAGTAATCATACTCAAGTTGTGCATTGCTTTGCATCAATACCTCCTCTTAAAATTTTAAAATAGAATAGCGACATAATGCGACTATCTAATCTTAATGGTATAAAGATAACCATTAATCTATACTTAAATATATTATAAAAAGAGGTTATCACAAAGTAGTTGTTTATTTTTAATATTATAAATAAAAATAACTATTTAAAGGCGTTAAATAATGTTATTTGGATATTTTAAGAAGACTTTTATTCACTCTTTTTAGCCTTTTTCTCCTTTAACTCTTTTACTCTTTTTTCTCTCTCTACAGCTGCTCGTAGGTCCTCTTCGCTGTCAAAAAGTAGCCCATCCATCATCTTTTTGCTATCATCAAACTGCCCATTTTTAGCAGCCCAAATAAAAATACCTAAAAGTGTAAAGCTTACTATAATTCCTACTGTTAATTCTAACATTAATATATTGTTCAATTTTTATCCTTTATTTATTAATTCAATCATGAAATCAAAATTTAATACGGTGCAATAGCAATCACATACTACCCTCTCTTAATCCTCATAGAGTTACCTACTACCAATAAGGAGCTTACACTCATAGAGAGTGCTGCTACCAATGGTATCACATACCCCGCCATTGCAACAGGTATGGTTATAATATTATATACAAGCGATATAGCTAAATTCTGCTTAATAAACTTAAAAGTTCTACGCGAAATCATAAAGCTATCCTCTATGGCTTTAAGAGAGTTATTTAAGATGACCACATCACTTACAGCTAGTGCTACATCTGCTCCACTACCCATGGCTATGGCTATATCTGCTTTTGAGAGGGCTAGTGCATCATTTATGCCATCTCCTATCATAACTACTACTCTACCCTGCTCTTTTAAACTCTTAATATAGTCTGCCTTCTCTATAGGTGAGAGAGATGATTTGAACTTTTCTATGCCAACCTCTTTAGCAACTCTTGAGGCTACCCTCTCATGGTCACCTGTTGCCATTACTACCTCTACATCTATGCTTTTTAGATAAGATACTAACTCCTTTGCACCCTCTTTTATGGAGTCTTCAAGCTCAAAAGAGACAACTCTTTTACCATCTAAAGCAAAATTATAGACCGTATAGTCACTATCTAAATCAATCTCTATATTTTGCTCTTCAAGAAGTTTACTATTTCCACCTAAAACAATACTTCCATTATAGTTTGCTTTAAGCCCTTTTCCATCTATCTGCTCTATCTCTTCTAGCTCAACTATCTCAATATCTTTAAACTTCTCTTCCAAATAGTCTTTAATAGCTAAACTAACAGGGTGTGTAGAGCTACTGCTTAGAGCATAAAGTATAGGTAGATGTTTAGTTGAAATCTCCCCTTTTACATCTTTGACACTCAATTTTCCCTCTGTAATTGTACCTGTCTTATCAAGCACAACCATATCGGCTTTAGCAAAGGTCTCTATAAACTTCGCCTCTTTAAAGAGTAGTCCTCTCTGGGCTGCCCAAGAGATACCAACAAGTGATGCAATAGGTGTTGCTAGTGCTAAAGCACAAGGACAAGCAATAACAATAACAGATATAGCAACAATCAAAGCTTGTTCAAAATCTCTACCATACCAATACCAACCCACAAATGTTAAAAGAGATAAAAGCAAAATTGTTATAGAGAAATATTTAGATATTTCATTAGTAGTATCTTCTATCTTTGGCTTTGAAGCTAGAGCATCTTCTAAAAGTGTTACTATATTATTAAGTGTTGAGTTAGCATAGTTTTTAGTAGCACTATATCGAATTACCTGACCTGTATTAATAGTTCCACTATAGATTGTATCTCCTGCCCTCTTCTCAACAGGCATAGACTCACCACTTAAAGAGCTCTCATCAAAAGTAGTAACACTTGAGCCTATTAGCAGACCATCTACTGTAGCCTTCTCTCCTGTTTTAACCTCTACTATATCACCTACCTCTATGGTGTCTATTGGAACAACCTTTTTAACTCCATCTTTAACAATAGTTGCTTCAAGAGGGACTTGTGAACGAATCTTATCCATAGTATCAACAGCATTTTTCTTGCCTATGACTTCAAGGTATTTACCTACCAAAACAAAGGTAATAATCATCGCTACCGAATCAAAATAGCTATGCCCCTTCCCTCCAAAAAGGACATATAAAGAGTAGATATAGGTGAGCATAGCCCCTGAACTTACCAACAAATCCATATTGATTATCTTGTTCTTTAGACCATAGTAAGCCCCACGAAAAAAAATCCAACCACTATAGAAGAGTACAGGAGTAGCAAAGATAAACTCTGCAATATTTACAAGATGGAGTGTCTCCTCTTTCATACCACTAAAGAACCCTGCATACTTTGCTACATCTATCATCATAATATTCATACTAGCAAAGATGGCTACTGCCATTCGTATAAAGTAGTCTCTCTTATTTTTACTGACTTTAATATCTTCTTGAGTTCTATCATAAGGGTAGGCATTATACCCTATGCTTCTTATCTTCTCAATAATCTTAGAGAGCTTAATTGTATCTTCGTCCCAAACTATTTTGGCTTTATTGTTAGTAAAGTTTATAGAGGCTTCTACTATTCCATCTGTATCTGCTAATACCTTTTCATTTAGCCAAATACAAGCTGCACAGTGAATCCCCTCCATAACCAAATCAACAGAGCTAAATCCATCGGATGTAGTTTTAATATATCTCTCTTTAAAACTCTCCATATCAAAACTAGAGCTATCTCCCTCTATTACTAAAGGAGGAGCAATTTTACTATTTCCCACTTTCTCATAAAAACTATCTAGCCCATCCTCTTTTAGCAGATGGTAAACTCCCTGACACCCATTGCAACAAAAATAGACATTAGGGTTATTCTCTTCAGTAATCATTACAGATTCATCAAATTCTAATTGGCAGTGGGTACACTTAACTATAGGCAAAAATTTTTCCTTCTGTCACTTTTTGTTATAATAAATATAATTATATCTTATATTTATTATAACTTTAAGATATAATCAGCAGAATTATAGCTTATTTCTGTATTATATAGATAATATTTAAAAAAAACAAGGAGTCTCTCAATGACATATCGAATTAAACGCTATTATGGGTTTGTTATAGCGACTATTATATCGCTTATTTTACCTTTTATTACTATAGGAGGGAATCATATATTCCTACTATCTTTTGACAAAAAACAGTTACATCTAATGGGTACAGCATTTGATATGCAAGAGCTATATCTAATGCCATTTCTTTTAATGTTACTCTTTTTAGGTATTTTTGCTGTTACAGCAGTTGGAGGTCGTGCTTTTTGTGGCTGGGCTTGTCCACAAACAATCTTTAGGGTTATCTATAGAGATTTAATTGAGACAAAAATACTTAAACTTAGAAAGAGAATTAGCAATAAACAAAAAGAGCCAGACTATAGTAAACCTGAAAATGCAACTAAACGAGTTATAGGTATTGCTCTATGGACAATACTATCTCTTATTGCATCAGCTAACTTCTTATGGTTTTTTGTTCCACCTGAAGATTTTTTTAACTATTTAAGTCACCCAACTGAACACACTATTCTTATTGGTTTTTGGTTAGGAATTACTGCCTTTTTGGTTTATGATATTGTCTTTCTTAAAGAGGATTGGTGTATCTATGTTTGTCCATACTCTAGAGTTCAATCGGTTCTTTATGATGAAAATACACTACAGGCTATATATGATGAAAAAAGAGGTGGACAAATTTATAATGAAAATAAAGAAAAAGTTGTATTTAAACAGAAAGATTTAGATAAAGAGAAGTATGACTGTACAGCATGTGAAAGTTGTGTTACTGTATGTCCAACTCATATTGATATTAGAAAAGGTACACAACTAGAGTGTATTAACTGCCTTGAGTGTGTTGATGCATGTACTAAAGTTATGGGAAAACTAGGTAAAGAGTCTTTAGTTCGATGGAGTAGTATAAATGAAGTAGTTGAGGGTAACAAAACTAAACTCTTAAGAGGTAAAACTATTATGTATATAGTAGCACTAACTCTTGTTTTGGTTGGTCTCTTCTCTATGGCTGGAAAAAAAGAGTATATGCTTCTAAATGTCAACAAAACAACTCAACTCTATAAGATTAAAGAGAATGGAAAACTTGTTGAAAATAACTTCTTGCTTCTCTTTCAAAATACTCAAAGAGAGAAACATACTTATAAATTAGAAGTAATTGGGAAATATAAAGGGAAAATTAAAATTAAACGCTTTAAGGAGCTAACTTTAAGTCCTGGTAAACTAGCTAAAAAAGTTATGGTTCTAGCAACAAGAGAAAGATTGGTTGATGATGCAACTAAAGATACTCCTATTACAGTAACTCTTCACGCTTATGCAGTTGATGACCCTGAAAAGATTTCAGTTATTAGAAAGGCTGTATTTATCTACCCTAGAGCAGATAAACTTAAATAATTATTTATGAAGCAGTAGTAACTTACTGC
>JALWNF010000010.1 GCA_026995985.1 Campylobacteraceae bacterium | reverse complement strand
CGTCCTAAAAGTTGAATTAGACTATATTCAGAGAGTATTCTTAGTGCCTCATCTTTAGACTGTTGCATAGTTGCATATTTGCTATATCCTATGCCTGAACCATTTAAAAAAAGACCAAATCTATTCTTTTTTCTCTGTCTGGATATAACAATTTTATTTTGAGTAGCTACACCTGGTATATAGGTTCTATCTTTATATTTAAAAACATTTAAATCCATTGCAATTTGAGAGAGTGAATTACTTCTGTCATGGTCAAATCTTGAGTCACTATCTCCTCTTCCTGCTCCAAACTCTAAGTCAAGGTCAAAATTTTTACTATTTGAGATATACCCCTTATCAAATTGTGTAATACTTCCATTTATAACTAACTCAGGCATTACCTTTTTCATTTCAGGGAAATAGATATGTCCTGTAGTTTGTGTCTCATATCTATTATAGATAGGTTCGTATGCTAAGAGTGATAGTCTATCCATATATAAAATAAGTGGTGTTCTTAAAAATGCTTTACT
Organism: Campylobacteraceae bacterium; assembly: GCA_026995985.1. GTDB lineage: Bacteria > Campylobacterota > Campylobacteria > Campylobacterales > Sulfurovaceae > UBA1140. The sequence goes on along the minus strand of JALWNF010000010.1, from coordinate 1,239 downwards.
ATCCATCGGCATAGATTGTCTTGCAGATGTCATATTTTCGATAGTTTTGACTTGAAACCTATAGTGAGGCTGACCATATAGAGCTAAAAGCCTATTTAACTTTTTAAATGCCCCTTTAAAGTAAGTAGTATTATCAATAGGCATTGCAATTTTTTGCTCTTTGCTTGTAAATTTTGGTTGCTCTACAAGAGAAGAGCACCCCTGTATTGCAAATATTAGCGATAGTGCAACTATTTTATTTTTTATAGACATTGTATACTCCTTTACTTTACAATTATTTTGGTATCTTCAACAAAGAGATTGACCTCTTTTATCTTCTTTTCTCCTCTTAAATCAATGGTCTCTACTTCAGAGACATCTTCATTGACAACTTTTTCTCTTTGTCTGTTATATCTTCTTACATTTGTCTGTATACTATTAGCCTCTAGTTGTTCATCTTCAGGCTTCTGCTCCTCTTCCTCAAAAAAAGATTCATCTCTCTCATCATGTTTTACAAAATATTCATATCTATTTTGTTTAATATCTAAAGAGTCTTGGTACTCATCTCCTTCAACCTCTAAATCTTCAACATAAACATTTATATCTATATTTTGATTTCTAATATTGTCATCAAGTTCAATATTTGCAAATTCAATTGTGTTGTTCTCTACTCTGTAGTCCCCTTTTATATATTTGTAAACTTTGTCGTCATACTCTTTTTTAGAACGATTCTTAATCTTCATCTTTTCAAAAGTACTATTTTCAGACTCAAATGACTCCTCTTCATTCTCAAAATCACTCTGTGCAAATAGTAAATTAGAGACTAATACGATAGAACTTAGTAGTATGATTTTTTTCATCTTTTCTCCTTTGCTTTTATGAATCAGAAATAGTTACTCTTGCTGAATGGATAGTTACATTACTAATGCTACATATTTTTGTAATATCTCCTGTAGAGTCACTGTTTATAGTAACTCCACACATATCTAGTGTACTATTTGTCATTTGTAGTTTGTCAGCTGTGCTACTAATGGTTATATTGTGGCTAAGTGTTGCACCACCATTAACTTCTATTTTTCCTTGAGTTAGGGTACTATCTGTTAAAGAACTATTATTTAAAACTTTATTAGTATTGCTAATGGTTGCATTGTCTATAAATCCACTACTTATTATAAGCTCTGCTTGATAGATGTGTGAATCGGATATATATGTATCATCAACTGTATTATTTAACGTAATTTTTGATTTATTGATTTTTGA
>JALWNF010000009.1 GCA_026995985.1 Campylobacteraceae bacterium | reverse complement strand
TATATCTCTCCTAAAACAGGAGAGTTTTGCGAAGTAGAGCAGACTTTAGAGGAGCTAAAGGAGGAGCAAGAACGCTATTTTAATGATAGATTTTATAGATATAAGGTAAATTTAAAAGGCTACATCTTACCACGTGCAAGACGAACAATAAGAGCAATACTAAAACCATTTAAGTTAGAAATTTGATAAATCTTCTCTCTTTTTAGTTAGAACAAAGAGAGCTGTTTTCCAAATAATTTTAAGGTCTAAAAGAATATTCCAATTTTTTATATAGTATAAATCATACATCAATTTTTGTTCAGCATCAAGCTTTCCTGAACCATATTGATACTTAATTTGAGCCAATCCTGTAATACCAGGAGCTACAACATGACGTTGAGTATAGTAAGGAATTGATTTTTCAAACTCCTTTGTCCATATTTTTCGCTCAGGTCTAGGTCCTACAAAGTGCATCTCTCCTTTAAATACATTCCATAACTGTATTAACTCATCTATTTTTTTATCTCTAATAAATTTACCCCAAGGAAATGTTCGCGGGTCATTCTCTACTGCAAACTGTGCACCATTCTCCTCTGCGTTAAGATGCATAGAGCGTAACTTAATACATGTAAATTCTCTCTCAGATAGACCTACACGTTTCTGTTTAAAAAAGAGTGGACCAGGAGACTCTTTTTTGACTCTATACCAACTATATACTATAGCTAACAGAGTAATAGGTAAAAGAGTTATAATAGCAATATAGTCAATAAGACGTTTTTGACAATATTGAAAAGGGGTATAGGGACGAATATCTTCTAAAAAGGAGTTAGTATTAGAGTCAAGATTAATATAACACTTATCTAAATACTCCTCTAAAAAATGCTCTAGGCTTATATATCGAACCCCCTTTAACTCTAACTTAGTTAAATAGGTTAAAAATTTATGAGGAAGCTTAACTTGTGTATTTAACACAATAAGTCTAGGAGATGACTCTTTTAGTGCTTTGTTAACCTTTCTTATAGACTCTGAAGCACTTTTATTTTTATATGTAATGAAGGTAATATTAGAAAATTTTTTCTTTAAACGGTTTAACTCTACAGTAGAGAAGGTATATCTATCTCCTAATATTATCATCTATACTACTTATTTAAATTTATTATTATAATTATTATAACTTAATTATAATATATAAGTGCTAAATGAAAAGATTTTTAAGTATATTAATGCTTTAATCGATATACAGCATTAATCATTAAGTATTTCATATCTTTATTCATCTGTTGATAAGAAAAACCAACACCTGCTATTTTTGTAATTTGAAAGATAATTTCAGCTCCATAAGAGAGTCCATCTTCGGTATGTTTATTTTTAGCATAACCTAGTTTCCCCTTAATTGCAATATTCTTATCAAGTGGATATGTATAGGTTGAAAGAATTGAGAGTGAAGAGAAGTCAGCACTATCATTTGTAATCTTATGCTTTGCTTCATCTATAGATTGTGTATAGGAAATATCAACTCCTAAGTAGCTTCTATGAACAAAAAAATAGGTTAAGTTTAATGCTTGTCCATTATGATAATTATTTGAAATCTGTTGTACCACCCCTAGATTTACAAAAGATTTACCTTGTAATTTCTGACTTAGTACATCAGATAGTGTATTAGACAGAAGTGGTAAACTAAATAAAAATAGTAAAAATATTTTTTTCAAAAAGTAACCTTCTTAATGCTTATATAAACATATTTTAGCAGATAAGATATTAAATCTTCTTTCCTTTATATTT
>JALWNF010000008.1 GCA_026995985.1 Campylobacteraceae bacterium | reverse complement strand
TTGCGTATGCTCGAATGAGGTTAGCAATGTATTGTTTAGGTGATGAAAAGGCTATCTCGAAGATGAAGTACATGAGGGTATTTCCTTAAAATGAATAGTTGTTCAGTATTTTAGGGGAAATGGGCTTTATAATGGTTGAGAAAAACTATACAAAATATAGATATAATGATAAACCATATACAATTAAAATCACAAAGAAATAAACATGAAAATCTTTCTTAAGCTTTCACTAATTTCCACACTAATAATCTTTACTGGTTGTGGAGCAAAATACTCAAACATGAACTCAGGAGATTCTGTTTATCAAGAATCAATAAGATATAGTAATAGTTCTCCATCTCCACAAATAGCTTACTCTCCTATTAAAAGAATTATCACTAAAAGAGCTGATATTAGTGTAGATGTAGATAGCATTGATGGAGCAAAGGCATCTTTACAGAGCATTATAGAAAAGAGTGGTGGTCATATAACAAATGCTACTCATCGTGAAAACAGATACAATGCATCTGCTAAAATTCCATCTACAAAGTTGATGGATACACTTAATGAAATAGGTAAATTAGGAGAGAAAACATCTCTTTCTATTAGCCAAAATGATGTAACCAATCAGTTTGTGGATAATGAGGCAAGACTAAAAAACCTTGTACTTTTTCGTGATAAGATGAAAAATCTCTTAAGCAGAACGACTAGTATAGAGGAGATACTAAAGATAGAGAGAGAGTTAAGACGTGTTCAAACAGAGATTGACTCTATACAAGGTAGATTGAAATATCTAAAAGATGCTGTAGCTCTCTCTCCTGTAAGTATAAACCTAAAAGAGAAAACAATCTATGGACCATTGGGCTATATAGGAAATAGTATCTGGTGGATTACTAAAAAACTATTTGTGATAAAGTAGTTAACGATTTTAATGATAGTCCCCTATATCGTGAAGTTTTCCATGAAAAAGTTGTAGCATAGGAAAAATGAGATATGATTTTTTAGATTTTAAAATTGCACTTTGGATTTAAATTCGGGATTAAAAGAGTATGTAATTTTTTTTCACAGTTGAAGTAAACTCTTAAAAGATTAAACTAAATTCACAACACTCCTCTAATCTTTTTACTCCACTCATCTAAAGTCTTCTCAAACCCAATTTTAGAACTCTCATAAAACTTCATATTTTTACTCATATAGTTCTGCTCTACCCAACCATTAAAGTCATGTGGATATAGATAATTTACTTTATCTTGTTTAATATTTGCAGGTATAGGGTATATAGCTCCCTCTTTAATAGCACTTAATGCACTATTAATAGCTCTATATGCAGAGTTTGATTTTGGTGAAGAGGCTAAATAGATAACTAATTGAGAGAGTGAAATTCTAGCCTCTGGGTAGCCTATTGTCTTTACAATATTAAGCGTAGAAGAGGCAAGATTTAGGGCATGGGGGTTAGCGTTGCCTATATCTTCACTAGCAAGTATGGCTAAACGTCTTGCTATAAATTCAGCAGGTTCTCCACCATCAATAAGTCTTGCTAAGTAGTAGAGACTAGCATCTATGTCTGAGCCTCTTATGGACTTTATCATAGCAGAGGTTAGGTCGTAGTGAGAGTCAGCCTCTGAGCTTCCTGCTTGTAGGGCGTGGGGTCGAATGGACTTTAGCATCTTGACAGTAACTTTGTCTCCTAAAGCTATGGCAGACTCCAAAAGGTTTAACATAGCTCGAACATCACCTGATGATGAACTAACTAAAAAATCTTGTGCCTCTTGTGAGAGTTCTACTTCTTCTTTTTCTATAATCTTTTGGAGTTGTAGCTTTAGTGCAGTGTTATTCACATGCTTTAACTCAAAGAGGTGAGAGCGTGAACGCATGGCAGAGGTGAGTGAGTAGTAGGGGTTTTCAGTAGAAGCTCCAATAACTAAAGCAGAGTTGTTTTCCATAAATGGTAGCAGTACCTCTTGTTGATTTTTGCTCAATCGGTGAACTTCATCTATAAATATAAGAGGCTTCTCTAGGGCATTTGCATACTCTTTAAATATCTTTCGTAAATCGTCTATCTTTAGTGTAGTGGCATTTAGCTCAAAAAAGGGTCGTTTTAATACTTTAGAAATGACCCTTGCTAGAGTGGTCTTTCCACACCCAGGAGGTCCATAGAGAAAGGAGTGAATAAGAGCATCTTTTTCAATAAGTGTTCTAAAGACAGCCCCTTTAGCTAAAAGATGTTCTTGTCCTACAATCTCATCAAGGGTTGAGGGGCGATACTTCTGTGCCAAAGACACAACTACTTCCTATTTTTTCTATTTGGGTTATTTCTGTTGGAGTTTTTCTGTTTAATCTCTTTTACTCTCTTCTCTTCGGCTAATTTAGCCTCTTTTTTCTGCTCTGGAGTCTGATTTTTTCTCTTTTCTCGCAGACGTTCGGCTCTTAGTCTATCGGCTTCCTCTTTTTTCTCTTGTTCTTCTAGTTTACGCATTGCTTTTAAATATTTATGCAAATCATCATACTCACGACGAGTAAAGAAACGTGTCTTTCCTGTAGGCAGATTGTTGAGTGAAATACCACCAAACTCTATACGCTTTAGGTCAAGTACATTTGCCCCAAAGTGTCCAAAGAAACGGCGTAACTCACGGTTTTTCCCCTCATTAATGGTAACTCTAAGCTTTGTAAAGTGTTTTGAGACCCCTCGTACCTCATAGTGAACAAAAGGGGCAAACTCCATACTATAAATCTTTGACTTCTCATGTCCACCTGCTCGTGCATCATCGAGAACCAATCCCTCTTTCATAGCCTGTTCCATCTCTGGGGTTAGTGGTTTGTCAATTTTAATGTTGTAGGTACGGTCAAGCCCACTCTTCATCATCACCTCTGCAACTCTTGGGGAGTCAGTTAAGAGCAGAAGCCCCTCAGAGGCAAAGTCAAGCCGTCCAATAGGAATAAAGTGTCTAAACTTTCCAGGAAGAAGATGGTAGATAGTGGTTCTACCACGGTCATCTTTTTTGGTTACAAGAGAGCCTCTTGGTTTGTTAAAGACCACCATCGTTAGCTCTGTCTTCTCTTTGACATAGAGTCCACGAACAGAGACTTTGTCTCCATCTTGGACATCATAGCTAAAGTTTGTCATCTTAGTACCATTTACCTTTACATCTCCAGCCTCAATAAGAGCATCTGCCTCACGACGTGAATATTTTGAGTTGTGTGCAATATATTTGTTTAATCTCATTTAGTTATCTTTTCTATTTATTAATGAAAGTATAACACATTAAACAACCCAAACGATTGAAAGCTCCTTCACATCAATATCTGACTTTTTAGGTTTTATGGAGGCATCTTTTATCTCAACTCTCTCTACATCATACTTTTCAGATAGTTCATCTATCTTCTCCTCTAGCTCCTCAGCTAAAAGCTCTAACTCTTCGTGTATCTCCTCTAAAGCCTCTTGGGCTCTACTTATGTCACCTCTCTCTTTGTAGGCACGACTCCCTTTAGAGAGGGCTTGACCTAGTTTTGCTGATGAGCTTCGTCCAAACAGTGCACCTAAGACAGCAATTCCTGTATCTATCATAGATTTACTTGCATCTGCCTCCTCTTTTTCTACTCTCTCTTCTGCTCGTTTAAGACGTTTTAAAAGTGTTTTCTCTTTTTTCTCATAACGCTCTTGAAGCTTCTCTATCTCTTGCTCTTTCTTGTCATCTAAAATATCTTTAAGGCGTACTTTAAAGTCACCTAAGCTCTCATTTGGCATAGAGGTAAGTCTTGGAGAGGTTGTCCTATAGAGTGTCAATCTTCGGTTTTTATAAATCCAGTTAACAAGCGTTCGTTTTGTCTTTTTTAAGCCCTTATCTTCGGCAATTTCAGAACTTAGAGGAGCAAAGGTTGCACTACTTGGTCTGTTTTTTGAGTAGCTTGGACACTCCTCTATCTCTTCAGAATTTTCCCACTCTATAGGGTCATCTTCATAGAGTTCAAGGTTTAGACATAGCTCTTGGTTCTCATCTATATTTTTACTCTGGTTATAGTAGTGTAGCTCAACGTTTGCTTGAAGTGTAGCTCTAAAACTGTTTTGACCTGTTACATCAACTGCATAGTACTGCTCTATGGAGTTGTCTAGGTGAACAAACTCTTGGAACTCACTACTGCTCTTTGGTTTACTTATGAGTGTTTGAGGTGTAGAGTTTTTTTTCTCTGCCATTAGTTTAGAAATCTCACTAGCTTTAAGTGGTCCTTTTAGATAGGACATAACCCAACGAGTAGAGAAGACTTTAATATCTTCTAGGTGAGCAGACTTTAAAAAGAATGTACGCTTTTGTAGGTTAGCTAGTAGCTCTTTGATTTCGCTTTTTGAGTAGGAAGCTCCAACCTTTCCACCAAGTCCATCAATAACACGTTCTATATCTTGGCTAGTTTGCAGTCGACCGATAAACCATGTTCCGATGTTTGAGAGTCCTTTGTAGTCCAAATCAACTGGGTTTTGGGTACTGAGTACAACACCAACACCAAAAGCACGAGCCTGTTTAAGAAGTAGCATCATAGGCTCTTTACTTGGTGGGTTTTTGCTTGGTGGGAAGTAGCCGTAAATCTCGTCCATATAGAGTAGGGCTTTTAGTGCAGATGTACCTGACTGTCTTCGCATCCATGCGATGTATTTGTTGAGTAGAATCGTTACAAAGAACATTCGCTCTTCATCGCTTAGGTGAGCAATAGACATAATCGCAACTTTGGCTTTTCCATTTTCATCATATAGAAGTTTTTGAATATCTAAATCTTCACCTTGAAGCCAAGCAGAAAAAGTAGGGGAGGCGACAATGGCATTAAACTTTGTTGCCAATGCAAATCGTTTATCTTGTGGATAGAAACTCTCTAGGGGTAAAACACCAATCTTTTTAAATGAAGGTGCAATAACAGCACCTATAAGCTCTTCAAGTGAGAGGCTTTTCCCAATTGTCCAACTATTTGCTAAAATCTGTGCAATAAGTAGATACTCTTTTGAACTTACAGGGTCAGCTTCTATTTTGATGAGTGAGAGTAGAGACGAGACTGTACTCTTTAGATAAGAGGCAAAGGTGTCTGCATCGTCAAGAACCTCTTGTGGTGGTGCTTCAAGAGAGCCTAATATATTTATTGAGACCCCTGCTGAACTCCCAGGGGTGTAGATGGTTTTCTCTACTGCATGGAGTTTTGCTACACGACTTCTATCTTGAAAGTCACTCTCTATACCTTTCTCCCACATAGAGGCAATACCCTCTGCATAAGTTGCTACATCTTTCTCTTTTGCATGAGCCTCATCAGCAACCCATGGCTCAAAGTTTTTAGGGTTAAATGTTGGGTCAGTTAGAAGTAGGTTACCCATGTCGCCTTTGGGGTCAATGAGAATAGATGGAATATTGTCAATTGAAGCCTCTTCAATAAGCCCTATACCCAAACCTGTTTTTCCTGAACCAGTCATACCAATAATAGCTGCATGGGTAGTAAAGTTTTTATTTTTTAGTAGAGTAAGTGCATCTGTTTTCTCTTGGGTTATTTTGTCAATATCTCGACCAATATAGAATAGTCCAAGTTTTTCATAGAGTTCAACCATAAGTATATTCCTTGAAGATAATAAAAACTATTTTAACATATTTAATTTTATGAAGTCTCTATAAGAGGAAGATTTTGTGAAGAAGATAGCAAGTATCTTCTTCAGGGTAGAGTTGAATTGAAAGAGTCGTTTAAATAATACTACAAACAACTTTTGTAATAATAAACCCACCAATAACAAGCCAAATAAACATACCTAAAGCCGTATAGACAGGGGCTAAACCTAAACCTTTAAACTTAGCAAAGCGTGTTCCCATACCAAGAGCTGTCATTGCCATTGTAAGTAAAAAGGTATCAATAACATTAATATTGTCAACAATATTTTGTGGTACAAGGTGAAATGAGTTAAACGCAGCCACACCAATAAAGTAGACAGCAAACCAAGGAATTACCAACTTAACATCTGCACCTTCTCCACCCTCTTTTTTTGCACTATAGCTAAGGTATAGACCTAGAACAATAAGCATAGGAGCAATCATAATAACTCTTGTCATCTTAACAATAACAGCAGAGTTAGCCATCTCAGCAGGTGCATTTGGTACAGAAGCAGGAACAGCAACTACTTGAGCAACTTCATGAATAGTTCCTCCCACATAGATACCAAATTCACGTGCTGTCATGTGAAGAAAACCTGTTGCATTTTCAATAATTGTTGTATATAATACAGGATATAAGAACATTGAGATAGTACCAAAAAGTACGACCATAGAGACAGCAATAGCTGTTTTATGCTCTTCTGCTTTAAGTACAGGCTCTGTTGCTAAAACAGCTGCTGCACCACAAACAGAGGCTCCAGAGGCAGTTAACATAGAGGTATCTTTCTCCATACCAAAGATTTTATTACCTAACCATGTACCTAAAATAAATGTTGTTGAGAGCATAATAAGTGAGACTAAAAAACCTTCTGCTCCAACTTCCATAATTTGTTGAAAAGTTATTCTAAAACCATAAATAACAATAGCAAAACGTAAAATCTTTTTACCTGAAAAGGTAATTCCACTCTCCCAAGCAGATGGTAGTTTATTGTGAAGAGTATTGGCATAGAAAATCCCCATAACAATACCAATAACAAGAGGTGAAAGCCCTAGTTTATGAATAGGTCCCAAACCAGCAATATAGGTAGCAGCAGCAGCGAAGATAGCAACAAACAGAATACCACTAAGAGTACCTGCACGTTTTTCTGGTGAAAACGCCATAATTTTCCTTTAAATTCAATTTTTTTGATTATATTGTTGAAAGTATACTATTTTTTTGATAATATTAAAAATAAATTGAATTGATAGTATAAATAAAGATTATTGAGGAGTATAAAAGTGGCATTTGATTATGCATTAGTTTTAACAGGTGGAATAGCCACAGGTAAAAGTACTGTAGCTAAAATTTTTAAAGTTTATGGTTTTGAGATTATTGATGCCGATAAGATAGCACATCAGATGTTAGAGGTTCACCATGACCAAATAGCAATGTTATTTGGAGAAGAGTATGTAGAGAAGGGAAAGGTTCTTCGTAAAAAGTTGGGTTCATTGATTTTTAATAATGAAAAAAAGAGAGAGCAACTAGAAGGGTTACTTCACCCTTTAATTTTTGATGAAATCAAGAGACAATCCCTACTATTAGATGAAAAAAAAGAGCCTTATTTGGTAGATATACCTCTCTTTTTTGAGACAAATCGTTACCCTATTAAAGAGAGTATAGTTGTCTATGTACCTAAAAAACTTCAATTAGAACGACTAATGATTCGCGATAATAGTACTCAAGAAGAGGCAAAGGCTCGTATTGATGCCCAGATAAGTATAGAGGAAAAGAAACAGAAGGCTACTTATATTATAGATAATCAAGGTGATATAGAGGCTCTTCAGGAGGAGTGTGCTAAAGTGAAAGATAGGATTATCTTAGAGTATAAGGAGGAGTGATGGTTATACGAATATTGTTGTTTTTTTTATTGGGGAATGCCTATTTGATAGCTGATGATTTTGTTACTATGGCAGATAAGGTTATTGTTAAAAAATCTACACGAATGCTATATCTCTCTAAAAATGGGGAAATTTATCAAAAGTATCATGTAAGTTTAGGGCAAATACCCGAAGGTCCAAAAGAGATAGAGGGTGATATGAAGACACCAGAGGGGGTCTACCGATTAGATTGGCGACAAGAGAGTAATCAATACTATAAATCTCTGCATGTCTCTTACCCTAATGCTAAAGATAAAGCACATGCTAAAGAGTTAGGGGCAAGTCCAGGGGGGATGATAATGATTCATGGAACACCACCTGCTTGGTCACTCTCTCCTTATGGAGATTGGATGAATGTATTTATAGATTGGACACAAGGGTGTATTGCTATGACCAATGATGATATAGAAGAGGTATGGGAACAGACGAAAAATGGAACAATAGTCGTTATTGTCCCATAGGTTTAAATAGAAATATTAAACTACTTCTTTTTAGGTGTTACATACATATTTACGTAACGACCATCACGTTTTGCATCTTGCTCAAG
>JALWNF010000007.1 GCA_026995985.1 Campylobacteraceae bacterium | reverse complement strand
AGGTCTCTTTTGGTAGAGTAAACTCTGTTGCGTCTTCATAGATAGACTCTACATCTTTTACTCTTAATGCTTTAATATTTTTTAGAGCAGACTCATGTAACTCCTTTGCAAACTCTACTCCTATAGCTCTCTTAAAACCTAGCTTTTTTGCATGGATAATAGCAGCCCCTTTACCACTACCAAAATCTACAAATAGACTCTTATCAATTGGTTTTTCTATTGCTCTCTCTAAATCACCTAAGAGTTGAGTTAAAAAGTCTATAGATGTAGATACCAAAGCTGTACCGTGCTCTGTATACTCTCCTTTTCGTGTCAAATCATATATATTTTGTGTTGAAAAGTCAACCCCTTTAATCTTATAGTATAGCCTCTGTCCAATCTTACGAATTGTTGGTAGAATACCATTGTCTCTTAATGATTTAAAAAAAATAGATATTTTATAAGATAGTCTATTTTCATGTGACATATCTGCATTTGTATGTGTTTTTCTCATTTCTAACTCTTTTTTAAAATATAATTACATTAATTATGACATAATATATCTTTTTTGCATATTATTTTTTATTATTATATGTTAAAATATTGATTTAATGTATCTAAAAAGGTAAAATTTGAAAGTATTAACAAAAGAAGAGTTTCAAAGCCTATTCTCTAACTTTATTTCACTAACACTTCTGCAAGGGCTTAACTACCTTTTACCGCTTATTACTTTACCATATCTTGTAAAGAGGCTGGGAATTGATAATTTTGGTCTACTCTCTTTTGCTACAGCTACAGTTGCATATTTTGGAATTTTGACCGATTATGGCTTTAATCTTACTGCAACAAAAGAGATATCTATGAATCGTGATAACAAATCAAAAGTGGTAGAGATTTTTTCATCTGTTATGAGTATTAAATTTCTGTTACTTCTATTTAGTTTTTTACTTTTAAATATAGTTATATTCTCTTTTGAACGATTTTCAAAAGATTGGCTCATCTATATTTTAAGCTTTGGTTCAGTAGTAGGGCAATTTCTATTTCCTATTTGGTTTTTTCAGGGTATGGAGAAGATGCGTTATATGACCTATTTAAATCTTATTGCAAAACTTATTTTCACAATCGCTATTTTTCTCTTTATAGAAAAAAAAGATGATATATATTTAGTCCCTCTCTTCTTCTCTTTAGGAGCTATTGTTGCTGGTCTTTTGTCACTATATATTATATATAAAGAGTTCAATATAGGATTTAAACTACAAAAACTCTCAAAACTTAAAGAGTATTTAGCTCAGGGGTGGCATGTATTTTTATCTCGTTTTTATGTATCTATGTATACTTCAACAAATCTACTACTTTTAGGTCTCTTTACAAATACTACAGTAGTTGGTTACTACTCTATTGCAGAGAAGATTGTTTTAGCTATTGCTGGACTATATGAGCCTCTAAATCAAACTCTATATCCATACCTAGCAAGAAAATATAAAGAGAACTTCAATGAGTTTAGAATACTTTTAAAAAATATCTCTCTACTATTTATCTCTACAACACTTATACTATTTCTACTCTCACAATACTATGTTAAAGAGCTAGTCTATCTTGTAAATGGAGAGTATGAAACTACTATAACCTTTTTGTTAACACTATTTTTATTTAGGGTTCTTACCTACCCATATGGGGGTCTATTTTCCAATTCACTTATTATTATGCAAGAGACAACCTACTATATGAGAGTTATGAACTATACTGTTTTGCTTAACTTTTTGACTGTTCCATTAGCAACTTACTACTTTCAGGCTAAAGGGTTAATTGTTGCTTTTCTATTAGTAACTCTTATACATGTCTTACTATTAAGATACTATCTCTATCAAAGTATAAAACAAAGGATAAATAGGTAATGAAACACTTTTTAATATATATTGATAAGATAGATAAGAGCTTTGCTATTGTTGAGAAGTCTGATAAAATCAAAATAGTTGATAACAAAAACATCACCATACTATTCGATGGAGAAGAGAGAGACCTTATAAAAGATTATCAAAAAGAAGGAATTGATGCTATAAAAAAAATAGATAGTGCCTTCTCGCTTGTTCTTTATGATAAACTAAAACAGAAACTTTTTATTGCTAGAGATAAAGTTGGAATCAAACCTCTATATTATGCAAATACCCATAGAGAACTTATTATAGGAACTCATCTAAAAAGATTTTCAAAAATTAAAAACTTTAAAACAGACATTAATCCTAGTGCCCTTGGAGAGTATCTACAGTTTGGCTTTATACTTCAACCACATACTATTTTTAAAAATGCTTATAAGGTCTGTTCAGGAGAGTATATCTGTTTTAACTTAGATAAATTTACTCATGTTTCAAAAAAATATTGGAGACTCGAAGAGTGTTATCAACAAGAGAAAATACTCTATAGTGAAGATGAAGCTATAGAGAAGATTGATAGCAAACTTAACAGTATTATAGAGAGAGAGATTGCCTATTCATCTAACTTTGGACTTTCTCTATCTGGTGGTTATGATAGCTCTACAATTGTAGCTATAGCACAAAAACACTCAGATAGAAAGCTTGAAACATTTACCATTGGTTTTAATGAAGAGCAAATAGATGAGGCTCCTTATGCAAAAAAGATAGCTAACTTTTTGGGCACAAATCATCATGAGTATTACTTTAGTGAGAGTGATGCCCTAAAGACAATTCCTAAAATAGCAGAAGTGTTTGATGAACCTTTTGCTGACTATGCAGCTGCACCAACTATTATTACTACTCAACTTTTAAAACAGATGGGCTTAGAAAAACTTATTGTAGGAGATGGGGGAGATGAGGTCTTTGCAACAGCAGAAAATGTGCATAGCTTTGAGTATTTAGGAAAGATACCCAAAATAGTAAAACAGGCTATGGCAAAGACACTAAATAGTATTAAACTACAACATCTACCATACATAAAAGAGTACAACAACCTACCCATTAAACAAAATAAACTATATCAACTACTAATGGCAAACAATATACCCCAAATGGTATATAGTCGCAATATACTCTTTTTAGAAGATGAGCTATCTCTTCATATAAAGGGGTATCAACCTCTTCCATATAACAGTTTTGACAATATTAAATTTGCAAACTATTCACAAGTAGTTGATAAGGTCATTGGCTCATACTTTAAAACTACTATGGTTGATGGAGAACTAGTCAAAAGCTACTCAACAACAAACTATTTAGACCTATCTCTTGCAACACCTTTTTTAGATATTGAGCTTATTGAGATAATGGCACAAGTTCCCTCTTCATTAAAGATTAAAGGTGGCACTAAAAAGTATCTTCTTAAAAAAATAGCTCATAAATATATTCCTAAAGAGCTTATGGAGCGACCTAAGGCAGGATTTGCAACTCCTTTTTCATCATGGATGAGAAAAAATCTTAAAGAATTATTAGATTCTCAAATTAATAAAAAAAGGTTAGATAAAGATAATATATTTTATACTTCCTCTATATTAAAAATTAAAGACCAATTCTATAGAGGAAATGAAGCATACAAATATAAACTCTGGAGAGTATTTATTTTTCAACTATGGTATGAAAATTTTATAAATAATAAAGGATAAATCATAGAAGTCTGTATTACTTCAGCTAACAATAAAGAGTACTCTGCACCTACCATTCCTTACGATGAGTGGGCAGCTAATAAATTAATAGCTATAAAAGAGTTAATTAACAAACAACTTATAAAACGAAATACTCCTACTGTTATTGTTATGGAGATAGCACACTTCTCTCTACCTCTTCAACCAAAAAATAGAGAGTGGGCAAAACGTAATATGAAGTTTGCCAATGAACTAGCACGAGAGATTATTCAAGAGCATAAACATAAGTTCAAGATAATTCCTACCATTCTACTCAATAACCTAGATGAAGACAGCATGGTAGAGGCTGAAGCGTTTATAGATGAGATGGTAGAGGGGCAGAAGTATATTCGCTCTGAATCTATCCGTTTGGTCTCTGAGAGAAATTTAAAAAATAGAGCCTTTAAAGCACTCAAAAGAAATAAGGCTCTTGCTAGTAGTTTCATCAATATTGATGGAAAGGCTTTCTTTAAAGATGATGAGTATGAACATAATCTAGCAGCAGGGTTTGTAGATGATAGTGGAAAGATTATTCCTCGTTGTGGGCTTATTCTTACAAGCTTTTTAGATATGGTTGCCAAGTTTGCAAACGATAGACTCCATCAAAAATCAAATGCAGATGTTCTTTTTGTCTCTTTTTCAGAGGAGTTTCACGAGTATCAACGGGTTCGCTTAGGAGTAGATATATATACAAAAACCCATACAAATGCAACCATTCACCCTATTATTTTACACTGGTCTTATGAGATTGACCAAGCTTTAACCTCTTATAGGGAGTGCAATACTCAGGCTTGGCATGAGGTTGAGTTGTAAATAAAAAAATTAAAAAGATAATAAGCCTTAAGAGCTATCATAAAAAAGGCAATAAAGACACTTAAAGTAACCATACCCATAACTCCAAAAAAGTAGACAAGTATAGGTGAGAGCAATATATTTACCCCTGCTGAGAGGAAGAGTATCTTGTTTAAAACCTTTGTCTCTTTAATGGTAACCAAAATATTAGTAAACTGCGTACCATAGAGATAGACAATTAAAGAGATAGCAAAGAGTTGTAAAATCTCTATATTTAGCCTTGCAACCTTATCTCCTGTAATAATTCTTAAAATATCCTCTGCAAAGTACCAAACACTAAAGGTAATTGGAAGCATAACTAAAAATATAACTATAGCCAACTGAATATTTCGTCTAACATACTCCTCTTTTGAACTCTGATAAAGTTTGACTAAATATGGATAGACTGTTCTAGTTAGTGGCTCAAGCAAGTTTCCAATAGCATGAATAATTTTGACACTTACAGCATAGTATCCCATAACTAAAGGAGTTACAAAAAATCCTAAAATAATAATATTGAGTGTTGTATAGAACTCCACAGCAAACTTGGAGGTAAAGATATACCAGCTATCTTTTAAGTAAAAAAGTAGCCTACTTTTTGGTTGAAGAGAGAACTTTAAATGAAAACTCCTCATACCAATAAAAAGAGCTGTAGCTCCAATAAGCAGAGTAGAGAGGCTATTTAAAAGGAGTAACTTATATAGGTCAGATTCACTCTTAACAAAGAGTAGAACTAAAACAAAAAAGAGTAACTTAGATAGCCCATTAAAGTACATAATATACCTCATTCTCTCCATACCTTGAAAGAGCCAAATAGGATTTAGAACAAAACCAAAGAGTATTCCAAATGAAAGAGCAATAAGCTCTTTGTATATATATAGCTTATCTACAAAAAATAGAAGCATTACAAGTGCTATAGTATAAGCTGTAGCAATGAGGAGTTTAATCGTTAAAACAGAAGAGAAGATTTCACTAACTTTAGAGCTATCTTCTCGATGTAAAGAGATATGATAGGTAGCAGATAAATCAAAGCCATAATCACTCATCTTAACCCCATACATCATAATTGCCATAATAAAACTAAAAATACCGAAGTTCTCAACTCCAATAGTACGAAGAAGATAGGGTATTAAAAAGAGAGGCAACAAAGAGTTGACAACTTGCAATATAACAAGAGAGACAAAGTTGTCACCAAGGCGTTGAAGAGTGCTAAGTTGTTTTTCTTTTTTCATTATTTTATAGCTAAGAACCCCTCAAAGTTCATATATTTTTGAATACTCAATATATCGACAAAACCTGCTCGTTTTAACATATCGACATTGCCCTCTGTAGAGAATGGCTCTAAGACACCCTTTAAGCTTTTAGCTTTAGCAATAATCTCATCGGCACTATACCCTTGCTCTAACTTATACTCCATATAGAGATTAGTAATAATATCTTGAAAACGTGCATCATTGGCTCGTACCTTCTCATAAAGAATAAATGCTCCACCCCAATTTAGAGTCTCATAGATTTTATCTATAAGTTGCTGTCTTAGTTTTGGGTGAATAAACTGAATAGTATAGTACGAAACAATCAAATCAGCCTTCTCTAAAGTAGCTGTTGTAATATCATCACAGACGAATGAGAGATTAGGAGCTTGGTAGAGTTCATTTGCTTTGTTGACCATATCCTCCTCTAGCTCTATACCTATAAACTTTGCACCTCTAAAATCATGTCGTTTGGCTAACTTGTAACTTAAAGTTCCTGTAGAAGAGCCTAACTCATAACATATAGAGTCATCTTTAACAAAGTAGTCACTCAAATTTACAACAAGTTTATGCCCCTCTTTATAGAGAGGAACCGACTTTCTTACATGCTCTTCAAAATGCTCCACCATTGAGCCACTAAACTTCCAATTTGCATTTTTTGCATCTATCTTATCTCCTGATTGCCCCAATATAAAACTCCTTATAATTTATTAAATTTTTCTTAAGATAGTATAGCTAAACTCTAATAAAAATTAATATATTTATTTATGTTGTTCTAATTTTTGCCCTAACCATTGAGGATAAGCAAACCGATTATCGTACTTAAACATAAGTGTCAAGTAGTCTGCTCTATAGTCCCAATGGTGTGAGCCAATGCCCCATGGGTTATCTTCTGTAGTATTTAGAGAGTAGAAGTAGCCTCTATCTTTTAAGAGTCTATCTATCTGCTCTAAGTAAAAGTCTAAATACTCTTTAGACATAAATGCTAAAGAGGAGGCATTAATAACCAAATCAATACTTTTATCTTTTAGATACTCCAATACAAAAGGGGGAATAATTATAAAATCATACTCTTCAATAATCTCCTCTAGGTTATTTAAATGTGGATATATATCTTCAAGCAGAGCTATCTTTTTGTTTGGAAAGTTATATTTTAAGTAGTAAGCAGTCAAAAATAGCGTCTCAGGCAAATCTAAAAGTATCTGTGTAGTATTTGGAATATAATAGCTTAAAACTCTAGCACTCCCTCCAAAACCTGCTCCAATATCTAAAAGTATATCTCTTCGCTCTGTTGAGAAGGGTACATTCTCTATAATATCATTGGCAACAACTAAATTTTGTAAAAGTTGCTCACTTAGTCTTTTCCCTCTATAGTTAATACTTAGGTAACCTCCTGCTAAACTCTCAGAGACAGAGGCTAGGCGAACTTTGTCTATTGTTTGAGCAAAACGGTGATACTCTAAAACCAAATCAATTGCATCTAAATAGCTCTTGATGTAGCCCTCCTCTTTTTTGATGTAAGGGTATTGGTTATTAAATATTTTACTATAGATTTTAGGGTCACCTCTAAAGTTCTCTAGGTTCTCTTTTATGATTTTATTGTCTTTATCAAAAAATAATCTTCTAAACTCTGTAGATATTCTATCCCACTCTTGACTAATATCTTTTTGGCTCTTATCATGGTTATGGGCTAACAAAAAAGAGTTGGCTATCTTTTCATAGAACTCATCATCTACCCTCTCTTTTTGTAGCTGAACCATAGGTGACTTTGGGTAAAGAATAGTATTTGAGCCCTCTTTATAAAGCTCTTTATAGTCTACCTCATCAAAACCATCAATTAATATAGACTTTTTGAAGACTCTATTATTACTAAAAAGTGCTATAAGCTCTTTTATCATAAAGAGTAGTCGCCCAAAACCATTGTAGAAGAGTACAAACTCATAGGGGCAACGGTGTGCATTGATTCTATGCAACATAAATTGTGACTCTTTTTGATAGATTAATCGGTCAAAAAGTTCTATAAGAGTGCGTCTAAAAAATATTATACGTAATCTAATCCACTTTAAAAAAATAGTCATATATATCCTTTATATTAGAGTCAATTTTAGCCAATATTTAAATGAGTAGATATTGTATGCCAATAAAAAGAGATAGGTTCCCTGTTTAAAATGTTTTGGCAGATAACTAATAGCAATAATTATAAATGGCATAATCACAGCCACAAAACGTGCAGCAAACATATTTAGCACAGAGGAGAAGAAAAAAAAGCTCATAACAGTAATCGCATAGGCAACTACAATACGGCTCTGATGCTCTTTAAACTCTGCAAAAGCAGCTAAAATCCATGAGATAATAAACCACGCTATGGAGTAGGCTATAGAGCTTGACTCAATGACCTTTTCATAGTTTGCTCGTCTATCTCCTACCATCATTAAAATAATATTGGCTCCATAC
>JALWNF010000006.1 GCA_026995985.1 Campylobacteraceae bacterium | reverse complement strand
TACTAAAGTGTTGACCGATAGACGTGATGGAAGCGAAAGAGATATAGTTCGTCCAACTTCATGTCCTGTTTGTAGTTCAGAGGTATTAGATGAGGGAACACTTATTAAGTGCCAAAATATGGACTGTTCTGCAAGAGTTGTTAACTCTATTATTCACTTTGCTAAAAAGGGAAGTATGAACATAGATGGACTTGGCTCTAAGATTGTTGAGCTATTGGTCAAAGAGGGCAAGATAAGAGATATTTTAGACCTATATGATTTAAAATATAAAGATTTAGAAGGGCTAGAGGGCTTTAAAGAGAAGCGAATTAACAAACTCTTAGATGCTATAGCCAAAACAAAAGGGACACCTTTGGCTAGAGTGATTGGTGCTATGGGTATTGAGCATATTGGAGCTGTTGCAGGAAAGGCGATTGCCTTAGAGTTTGGTTTGGGTGTAGTAGATGTGACAGAGGAGCAACTAGAAGCGATAGATGGCATTGGTGTTGAGATGGCTCGTTCGTTTGTTGAGTTTATGCGAGTAAATCGTGAGTTTGTTTTGAAGTTGTTCGATAAAATCGAACCTACGGTTGAGGAGAGAGTTGAAGCAAAAGAGAATCTATTTAAAGGTAAAACAGTAGTTCTTACAGGAACTATGTCAGTAAGTCGTGGTGTAGTAAAAGAGATGTTAGAAAAACTAGGGGCAAAAGTGAGTGGGTCTGTTTCTAAAAAGACAAATTTTTTGATTTATGGTGAAGATGCAGGGTCGAAGTATGATAAAGCTGTAAAGTTAGGTATTACAACTTTATCGGAAGATGAGATGAGAGAGTTGATTTAGATATTTGGTAGTTTACTGAAAATAGTGAAAAAAGAATTCTTCAAAGAGTATTAAAGCCATATTTAACTATTATTATTAAAATTTTATAAGGTATAAAAATGAGTAAACTATTAGATATAGATGTTAATCAGCAGTTGATAGATATTTTGGGAGAGTATGATGTAAAGTTAGAGCCAATGGAGGAGTATCTATTCTCAAATGGAATGTTTCCAGGAGTTACAGCAAGAGCTTTTGAGATGGAGAATTTTGGTGAGTCTGTGGTAGTGCAACTTGACATTACTGTGCTATTTCCAAATAGTCACTTTACAGAATCTTTTGTGGCACAAGATGAGACTCATGAGAAGGCACTAGCTTCTGCATTTCAGCAGTTTGAGATAAATGTACTTCATACATTCATTACAGCTTTTTGGGAGCATGGAAAAAAGGTTGAAAATGGTGTAGGTACAGATATTTGGGAGATAAATGGCTCACAATGGCAAGTGGTTGTCTCTAACTATGGTTATCGTGGAGTAGAGGAGTTTGATAATATTATAGACAATATAGATACTATGTTTGATGCAATTAAGGGTAGTATAAAATCTTTGCCATTAACTGAAGATATTTATGCAGTTAGAACTGTATATACAAACACAACTGATGGTCAAAAAGTACCTGAAGCATATATTAACAATGAACCATTTTTAGAGTTAGAGGAGGCAATCTCAAAGCTAGGCTGGAGAGAGTCAGATAGCTTTTATAGTGTTCGAAACTTAGTTTTACTCATGAGACTTAGTAGATAATCCGAGCCAAGTAAAGCCCCTCAGGAGGAGCAAGTTTAGTACTATGTCTCTTTTGAAGAGAAAGTTGCTCCTCTAACTCTAAAAGACTCTTTTCCCCCATAGCAACTTGCATAGCAAAAGCAACCATCATACGCACTTGTGAACGTAAAAAACCATTGGCTTCAAAGTAGATGAAGTGGTAGCCTTTGTAGTCTCTATAGTAGGCTTTATAGATTTCACGTACATTAGTATGTGTAATACTTCCTCTTTTAATAAAGTTTGAGAAGTCATGCTCTCCCTCAAAAGCTTTTAGTGCTAGTTGCAGTCTTTTTACATCAAAATTTGGAAAGTAAGAGATGTAGTTTTGTTCAAAAACAGATGGTTGAGAGGTTTTAAAAACGTAGCGATAGACCCTCTTTTTTGCAGAGAACCTTGAATGAAAATTTTTATCTACAAAGCATAGATGTTTAAAAGAGATATGTTTGAGTTTTCGATTTAGAGCTATTTTTAGTTTTTTTAAATCGCTCCAAAACTCTGGAGCTTCAAAGTCAATAACTTGCCCTGTAGCATGAACTCCTGCATCTGTTCGTCCTGAACCTCTAATGTTGTCATCAATACCTACAGAGCGTAGAGCAGACTCAATCTCTGAAGTTATAGTTTGTTTAGTAGTTTTTTGTTTTTGAAATCCTTTGAAGTAGCTTCCATCGTAAGCAATAGTAGCCTTAATTCGCATCTAAAAGAACCTCAAAACATTACGTCTAAAGAGTAGGTAGCCAAGAGCTATAAGTGTAGGAATAATAGCAATAGTAATTAGAGGTGTACCCTGTTTGTCTAGTATAGTTGCAATAGCATAGGGAACAATAGTTGCAATAGCTAAAGCAGGGTAGGCGTAGTTTTTGTTATATCTAGGGTTAATAATAGCAAAAGATGCTATAAAGTATAGACCCATAATAGGGATAAAACTTAAAAAGAAAAAGAAGAGTATTTTTCTTTTTTTGTTTTCCTTTTTGGAGAGTCCAACCCAATACTCTATGATATTATGATAGTTAAATGCCTCAGAGCTTAAGTTTTTAAATACTTTCATAGTTTTGTAGTTAATCTCTTCAAGAGAGTCATCTGAAAAGGTATAGCCTGAACCATTATTTAAAGATAGAGTTATAAGTGATTTTTTTGTATCAAAATTTGCTTTTTTTGCAATAAACAGTTGAGCTTTGTTCTGTTTATCTCGTTGGTATATAACTACATCTCTCATCTCTCTTCCATTTTTACTCTTTACATATATAAATAGATTATCAAACTTTTGACCTAGTTTAGAGGGGTTAATATTAACTTGTGCTTGTGCAGTCTTCTCATATTTAAATGCTTTAAACTGTTGTCTAGCCTTAGGCATAAGAGCTAAAGAGAGCATAAGTAAAATAATTGAAAAGAGAAAGCCAATAAATAAGAGTCGTTTTACTATTGAGTGAGCATTTACACCTAAAGAAAAAAGAGCAATTAGTTCGTTATCTGTTGAGAGACGTAGTAGAGTAGTAGCTGTTGCAACTAAAAATGAGACGGGCAAAATATAGAAAAGAATTTCAGGTAGATGATAGGAGAAAATCTGAATAAGCTCTAAAAAACTAACTTGTATAGAGGCTGTTAAAGTCGAAATTTTAATAATAAAAACAAGTGAACCTATAAAGAAGAGAGGTAAAAAGATAGTCAAAAAAGAGCTAGTAAAGTTTCTCGATATATAGGTTGAGATGTTTACTCTTTTAGCCATAGATAATAAAATCCACTAGTGAAGATACTTGTGTATCAAAGATATAGACAATAAATGTTGCCATAGCTAAAAAAGGCACAAAAGGTACAGCTCTATCTTTTGCCATAAGTGAAGGAGCAATAGCTAAAATAGCAGAGAGAAAGAGAGCATAGAAAAAGAGAGGAAAACCAAGCAATGCTCCCATAGTTCCTGCTACTATTATGTCTCCTTCACCCATAGCCTCTTTATTTAAAAAGAAGCTAAGGTAGTAGCGTAAAAGGGTTAATCCTCCTGAGGCTAAAAGAGCATCGTGTAGTGAGCCTAAAACATTAGGAGAGATAAGAGCTAAAGCTAGTGCTAGAAGATTTAAGTTATCAGGAACAGCCATATATTTAAAATCTATCATTACTAACGCTAAGAGGAGTGCAAAGACAACAAAGACAATAGGCATATACCAAACAAGCCCTAATTTATAGTATAGAGAAATAGCTATAAGCCCTGTTGTTAGCTCTATTAGTGGGTACTGTATAGAGATTTTTTCACTACAAAAGCCACATTTCCCCTTTAAAAAGAGCCACGAGAAGATAGGAATGTTATGATACCACTTTAAAGGAGTTTGACAAGATTGACACTTTGACGCAGGGTAGGCTATGCTCTCACCCTTTGGAATACGGTAGATAACTACATTTAAAAAAGAGCCTATAACAATTCCAAAAATAAAGATAAATATTACAATAACTGTTTCTGCCATCTAAACACCTCCAAACCTTCTATCTCTATTTATATACTGTTCAATAATCTCTTCTAGCTCTTTTACTGTAAAGTCTGGCCATAATGTTTTAGTAAAAAAGAGTTCACTATAGCTAAGTTGCCAAAGCAGAAAGTTAGAGAGTCTAATCTCTCCACTCGTTCTTATCATCATATCTATATCATTATATGGAGTATTTAGCTCATTTCCAAGAGACTCTTCAGTTATTGGCTCATTTCTATTAGCTAAACGTGTAGCAGCTTTTGCTATCTCTTCACGTGAGCCATAGTTAAGAGCTAAGATTTGGGTTACATTAGTGTGGTGAGCAGTCTCTTTTTTAATGTATGCTATAGTCTCTTTAAGTTTAGGGGAGAACGCCTCAATGTTACCTACTGTCTCAAACCTAGCACCAAACTTATGATATGTCTCTAACTCATTTCTAAGCCAACTATCAAGCAACCTCATAAGAAAGTTTACTTCATATTTGGGGCGTTTCCAATTTTCGGTACTAAAGGCATAAAAGGTTACAGTCTCAATGGTAGGGTGTTGGGCACAGTAGCGAGTAATTTCACGGGTTACCTCTGCTCCTTTTTCATGACCTTTAGTTCTTATAAGACCACGCTTTTTTGCCCATCGTCCATTGCCATCCATAATGATAGCAAGATGTTTTAATATATTTTTACTATTGCTCATTCTCTAATGCTTGACTCTCTGTTAATATTTTAAAAGATAAATCTAGTTTTGAACCATTTCCCAAATCTATTGTTTTATTTGGAGTAATAAAAGTAATGCTATGTTCTGTTGTTCCAAAACTCTGAGAATCTTTTAGGAGATTATAGCATACTCCATCTACATTTTTATTTTCAATTAAGCTTTTAGCATTAGAAAAACCATGCTCTTTATCCATTTCAGCTTTAAATGCAATAGTAATAAGATTCTCTTTGTTTATTTCTGTTAAAATATCAGCTGTCTGTTTGAGTTCAATGCTCCACTCTTGACCGATATCTGACTTTTTTATCTTGCCTACTTGTGGAAACTTTGGTGTGTAGTCAGCTACAGCTGCTACCATAAATAGGTAAGGTTTTTTCTGAATAAGATGAATCGGCTCAGATGAGTTCATAGTAGCTTTACTTAGTTTCCCTTTTTTAGCTACACGAATAGCATCAACAGTATAATCTTTCATCTCCTCAGCTGATTCAACATCAATAGTATAAATCTCTTTTGGAATATGAGCATGAGGCATAGTTGTAATAAGACATACATCAGCCCCCTTAAGATAGAGTGCAGTAGCTAGTGCATTTGCCATCTTTCCTGATGAGAAGTTAGAGATGTAACGTACTTCATCAATCTTCTCTCTTGTTCCTCCTCCTGTTACAACTACTCTACGGTCTTTCCAAAACTCCTCTTCAAGAAGAGCTTGTGCAACACTATAGAATATATCTAAAGGTTCAGCCAAAGCTCCATTACCCTCATCACCACAGGCTAGAAGTTTTGATTGAGGGTTAATAATGCGTACCTCATTTACCCCTAACATTTTAAGAGAACCAACTGTATAGTGGTGCTCAATCATATTGGTATTAGCAGCAGGAGCTACAAGTAGAGTTTTATTAAAAGCAAGAGCTGTTTGGGTTAAGATATTATCGGCAATACCTTTAGAGAGTTTATTTATAGTATTTGCTGTTGCAGGTGCTATGACAAAGACATCGCACTTTTTACCAATATCTATATGGTTCAAATCATTTGCCCAAGACTCTGAACTCTCAGTTAAGACAGTATTTCGTGTTAAGGCTTCAAATGTAAGAGCAGAGATGAATCTTTCAGCTGAAGGTGTCATAACCACATGAACAGAAGCCCCAGCCTTAATAAATAGTCTTGCTAAGTCACAAGCTTTATAAGCAGAGATACTTCCTGTAATGCCCAAAAGGATAGTTTTGTTATTTAGATTTATTTGCATGGTGTAAAACTCTCTTTATTTTTAAATTGGTCTATTTTATTGTTTTTTGCTTTGGGTTAGGTGAAAGTTAACGAAGATAATTTTATTTATATTTAAGAGCCATATAATATGGCTCTTTTTATTGTAATTATATAAGTTACTATATAGTATTTTTGGGAGAGAGTTTTACTTTTATAGGAATATTTTTTATTGTAGCAACACCTTCTGCTACAATTCTAAGTTGAAAGTGAACAGTTCTTACTTTAGTATCAGAAGCATATATTCCTCTTGAGAATACAACATTAAAGCAAACTTCATCACCAGCATTAACATGTTCTATAGGATCACCTGCTTTTGCCCCTTCTATATTTGGAGTAATACTTTTAATAATATTACCATCATCACCAATAGGTTCTAATGTTACTATCATATCTGTACTTGTTCCTGCAATTGCTGACTCTATTGCTGATACAATTTCAGCACTATTAGAAGATAAGCTAAAAACATCACCATCTGTTAAGTCTGCAATCTCAATAACATCATCAATATCTCCACCAGCTTGAAGTCCAAATACTTTAATACCCTTACTTACTAATTTATTAACAGTCTCTTTTAATCCATGTCCTGGATAATCTGGTTCATTATCTGAGTTATGAAAATCTGCATCTGTAGCTAAAAAGATAATAGGCAATGCACCATCTCTCCAACCTGTAGAGGCTTTACCCCCTTGGAAAAGGGCTTCTAATTGACTTTCAGGATAATCATTACCACTTAAAATAGTTAAATTATTAATTGCTGTAGTTACTAAGGAGAAATCGCTAGTAAGAGGCTGGTCTAATCGGAATGCATAGTCTCCATAACTAGCACTACCATACGGAGAGATAGGAAAATCACTAAAACTTGCCAAAGAGATTTGTACATCTTGTCCTGCCTCTTCAAATGCGTTTATGATTTCATTGGCTTTTGCTCTAAATGTTGATAAATCATCTTTATAGCTACCTGAAACATCAACTAAAAACATAATATCTACTTTTTTAAAAACATGAGTACTTTCAGGAATAGTTGCACATATAGTCTTAGTAATATTGTCTTCATCAGGAGATATTACAGCACTTATTAAGTCGGGACTCTCTTTAATTCCTCTAATGGTTACTTCATCTGAATCAACTAATCCATCATCATCTGTTACAGTTAATGTTAAATTGTGTTCTAATGTATCTACTACAGTATATGTAAATGTTGGAGTTGTAGCTAAAACTTTACTACCTTCTTTCCACTCATATTTTATAATTGTTCCATCAAAATCAGTTCCTATTCCTTGTATAGTAATAGTTGTATTTATTTCTGTAACTTTATCTTCTCCTGCATTAGCAATAGGTGGTATATTACCATCTTCAGCACCAGTAACAGTTACAACCATAGTATCATTAGCTTCATTTCCTAAACTATCTGTTACCTTTAGAGTAATAGTATGAGTACCATTTTTTCTAATTGCATACCATCTATAAGGGCTTGAGCCTATAAACTTATCACCTTCATACCACTCATACTTTACAATTGTTCCATCAGAGGAGCTACTTGCTCTACCATCTAAAAAAACAGCTCTATTTGATGGAGTAATATTTAAGGTCTTATCTGGACCAGCATTAGCAATAAGAGTAGCACCAGTAACAGTTACAACCATAGTATCATTAGCTTCATTTCCTAAACTATCTGTTACCTTTAGAGTAATAGTATGAGTACCATTTTTTCTAATTGCATACCATCTATAAGGGCTTGAGCCTATAAACTTATCACCTTCATACCACTCATACTTTACAATTGTTCCATCAGAGGAGCTACTTGCTCTACCATCTAAAAAAACAGCTCTATTTGATGGAGTAATATTTAAGGTCTTATCTGGACCAGCATTAGCAATAAGAGTAGAGCCTTTTGCCCCAGTAGCAGTTACAACCATAGTATCATTAGCTTCATTTCCTAAACTATCTGTTACCTTTAGAGTAATAGTATGAGTACCATTTTTTCTAATTACATACCATCTATAAGGGCTTGAGCCTATAAACTTATCACCTTCATACCACTCATACTTTACAATTGTTCCATCAGAGGAGCTACTTGCTCTACCATCTAAAAAAACAGCTCTATTTGATGGAGTAAT
>JALWNF010000005.1 GCA_026995985.1 Campylobacteraceae bacterium | reverse complement strand
TCTTCTTTGTTTTGGTAGTGGCGGATAATCTCAGTTGTGGTATAGCTCTTTCCTACACCTGCTCCACCTGTTAAAAAAACATTGCTCTTCTTTAGGTGGTGTAACACTAAATCGACATCATTCACTATTTTCTCTCTTTTTTTAGTGCTATTATATAAGATAAAGATAAAAAGTATTACAATAGTTAAAGATAATTATTATTTAAAGTTAAAAGGACAGATATAAAAGCACGATTTCAAAAGTTTTTTGGACATCACCCATACCTAGAGCTAGAACAAGCTATTGAACTCTTTGCTGTCTTTGGAGGGGTAGGGGAGAGTTTAGAGTTGGACTTTTTTGATGATTTAGACTCTATTGTACGTTTTAATTTTGTAGAGCAGTATAGAGTTCTAAATGAGCAAATATCTCCTTCATATCTTATTGAAGAGCCTTACCGTTGGCTACTTGTTGCCATTGCTCGAGGAGATGGTCGCCTCTCTAATGTCTTTAGAAAAGCACGAGTAGGAGAGACTTTAGGGTTGCGTCTGCTTAATGAGTTGGTAGATTTAGATATTATAGAGTTTGAAGACTCACGCGAACCAGCTTTGAAAAAATACCCTAATCAGAAGCTAGAAAAATCACTACGTAACTACAAAATAGAGCCTAAAATTCGTTTTAAAAAGCCTTTTTATCGTTTTTGGTTTGGATTTGTAGAGCCATATCATAAAGAGTTAAACAGTGGTAACTCTGTACGCTTTTATGAGAACTTTAACCAACACTTTGCACGACTGCACTCTTTTGTCTTTGAACAGCTCTCACAAGAGCTTCTAAATCTACATTTTGACAATCAGTTGGTTATCAATGGAAACTATTGGGATAAACACTCTGAGTTTGATATTTGGGCAACTCATAAAGATGGCAGAAACATCTTAGGTGAGTGTAAATATACCAACAGAAGAGTCTGCAAAAGTGAGCTAAGTAAACTACGCCAAAAGGCTGAAACATCTGAGCTAAAAGCAGATGTTTTTGCACTCTTTTCTAAAAATGGCTTTTCTAATGAGCTAAAAAACTCTACCGATAAAGATTTGTTACTGTTTGAGTTAGATGATTTTTGGAGGTTATTAAAATAAGATATAATACTGTTTAATTAAAAAAACGGAGTAGAGACAATGAAAAATAAATCATTATCTATAGTACTGGTAAGTTTAGCCTTTTTAGCTTGTAGTAAAACAATTACTATTCAAGAGCCTATAAACACTTATGAAGCAGGGACAATTTCTTATGAAGAGCCTGTAAATAGTTATGAGATAGTTAATAGTAGTTCTGCTGAAGTACCATATATTAGGCAAGAGCCAGTTGTTTCACCTACATCTGTACCTGTGATACAGCAAGAACCATTTAATATTTCACCTTTAGAGGCTTTTGATAAGATACAAGAGAATTTAGATGTATTGGTGTTGGATGTACGAAACCCAAATGAGATACCTCAAGATGGGAAAATTGCTAATTCGGTTATGATACCTCTTCCTTATTTAGCTCAAAAGTTAAATCATTTAGATAAATCTAAAACAATAATAGTCTATTGTCACACAGGAAACAGAAGTGTAGAGGCAACTAAACTATTACGAAGCCATGGATTTAATGCTATTAATATGCGTGGTGGGATTCAAGCATGGAAAAGAGCTCATTTAGGTGTTGTTTGGAAATAGTTTTTAAATTAAGAAGTGGTGGGTCGGGGGAGACTCGAACTCCCGACCACTCGGTTATGAGCCGAGTGCTCTAACCAACTGAGCTACCGACCCGTTAGAG
>JALWNF010000004.1 GCA_026995985.1 Campylobacteraceae bacterium | reverse complement strand
TATTACTTTTGTTGGTTTCATTTTCTCACCTTCAATGGGCTCTAAGCTCTTTGCTCTTAGCCCTAAGCTCTCAATAATTGTAGCACAAATTTAGCGATTTTTCGAGTCGGAAAAGTCGGAAATGAGAGTAGTAGCATTAATAGTCTCGAAATTACTGCCGCAAATTGCACTATGGCTATAAAAGAAAGGAGATGCTATGCAAAAGCAACACTCTAAAGAGATTGACTACTCTTTATTAATTGTACTCAAAAAATATGGTATAACACCAACACCTAAAAAGTTACAAAAACTCTCTAAAGATATAGAGGAAATTTTAGCATTTCAAAAAAAGTTGCCAAATTTAGAGATTAAAAATCTCTGCTATCCACAAACCAAACAAGAGATTATTGAAGTTTTTACTTTAAGAAGTAGAGTCTATAAAAGAGAGGGGTACGATAAGGAGTTTCCTCAATTTATAGATGGTTTAGATTACGATGAGTATGATAAAACAAGTGCAATTTTATGCGTTAAGTTTAATAATAAAATTACAGGCAGTTGCAGAGTAGTTTTTGATAGTCCACTAAAGTTACCAATTGAAAAAAACTATTCATTTGATTACCTAAGAGCCCAAAGAGGCGAACTTTGCGAACTCTCTCGTTTGGTTGTAGAGCGAGAGAGTTTAGGACAAGAGCCAAGGCTTCTAACCAAAGGAACCTACTTGCTTCTTAGAAAAAAAGGCATTTCGACACTTGTCTCAATTACCGATAAAAAAGCCTACAATAGATACTACAAAAATTTTGGCGGCTTTAGGGTAGAGCATGAGTATAGCGGCTATGGAAAATTAGAAAAAACCTTTATTGTAAGCTCTTGGGAGATTGCAAAAGTCTCACCTTTTTTTAAAAGAGTCTTTTTGAAAGGTTAACTTTAGGCCCTCTCCATTTTTTGTCTCTATGTTGGCATTGACTCCATACTTTTTTAGTTGTTTAATTAGAGAACTCTTAAGTTCTCGAAGTGAACTTGCTGCAGTTGGTCGATCTTTTGGCCATACAAAGTTATAGATTGTCTCTAAGTTAACTAATCTATTGATATTATTCGTCAAAATTGTTAATAGCCTTGTTGGTTTCTCTGGTAGTGTAAAAGTTTTATTCTTTATCTTTAAAGTTTTCTCTTTGAAGTTAAATTGTGTATCAGGAGCAATCTCGATAGCATCTTTAAAAATATCTAATGCTACATTTAAATTTACGAGTAATGTCTCTTTATCAATTGGCTTGGAGATATAATTTTTATATTGCAGCGAAGCAATCTGTTTAGTAATAGAACTATTTTCTTGGTGATAGCCTGAAATAAAAATGTAAGGTAGGCAATACTCGGAATCTATAGTTTGAGCTAATGCAATACCATCTTGATTATCGTTTAAGTTAATATCAATTAAAACAACATCAAAACATTGGCTCTCAAGCACCTTTAGTGCCTTTTTGTAGTTTGGAGCAAATGAAAGGTTAGTAAAACCAGCCTCTCTTAAGATATTTTCTATATATCTTTTATCCTCAACGCTATCTTCTACCACTAAAATTGCTCTATCCATCCTCTTGCCACCTTATAGTGATTTTTACTCCATTAAAAGAGTCTATCTCCACACTGCCATTGAGCTCATAATTAACTATCTCTTCTATAAGTAAGAGTCCTCTTGCTCCCTCTCTTATTTTATCTATTCCTTTTCCACGGTCTATTATAGTAAAGATATAATATCCCCCCTCTTTTTGAAGCTCTATGCTTGCCTCTCCACCCTCCTTACCATATGCATATTTAAAGATATT
>JALWNF010000003.1 GCA_026995985.1 Campylobacteraceae bacterium | reverse complement strand
TTGTTACAAGTGTGTACTCTTCAAAAAGCTCAAAAGTAAGGTGAATATTTTCTACTTTAAATGCAGGGGCTTTATAATCTTTTAGATAGATAGTTTTTGGTTTTTGGCTCATTTTTTAGTCTCTTTAAATTTTTTTAGTATTTTACACTATCTTTTTTATAAAGTATTAGAACTGAAACATAAAGTTTCAGTTTAGGAGGAAGAGAAAATATATTAGACTAAAAGTTTATTTTTTTAACCCTTGAACAAAACGCTCAATACGCTTAATCCCCTCTCTAATAGTCTCTATATCAGTAGCAAAAGAGAATCTAAAGTACCCTTCTGCTCCAAAACCAACACCAGGGACAACAGCAACACCTTCAGCCTCTAGTAAATCTTTACAAAACTGCATAGAGTCGTTTGAGACCTCTTTGATATTAACAAAGAGATAAAATGCACCATTTGGTTTTACTACGCTAAGACCATCAACAGCATTAAAAAGCTCAACAGCTTCATTGCAACGCTCTTCAAAAGCGACTCTCATCTCTTCAATCTCTCTATCAATCGTCCCATCAAGCCCTACAATAGCAGCATCTTGGGTAATAGAGTTTATATTTGAAGTACTTTGAGACTGTAGCTTGTTCATTACAGATATTAGCTCTGTATTAGCTGAAGCCATGTACCCAAAACGCCAACCTGTCATAGCAGCCGATTTACTTAGTCCATTGATAGTTATAGTTCTTTGGAACATATCATCAGAGATACTAGCAGTTGCTACAAATTTGGTATCTCCAAAAACAAGCTTTTCATACATCTCGTCTGAGGCTACAAGTACATTTGTATCTTTTAATACCTCTGCTAAAGCCTCTAACTCCTCTTTTGAGTAGACAGCTCCTGTTGGGTTAGATGGAGAGGTTAAAACTAAAAGTTTTGTTTTGGGAGTAATTGCATCTTTTAACTGCTGGGCTGTAATCTTAAAACCACTCTCATCAGTAGTCTCAATAATTACAGGTACTCCACTAGCATACTTAACAAGTTCAGGATAGGTTACCCAATATGGAGCAGGAATGATT
This sequence comes from Campylobacteraceae bacterium, assembly GCA_026995985.1. Classification (GTDB taxonomy): domain Bacteria; phylum Campylobacterota; class Campylobacteria; order Campylobacterales; family Sulfurovaceae; genus UBA1140. The sequence goes on along the minus strand of JALWNF010000003.1, from coordinate 7,249 downwards.
ACCTCATCACCCTCGTCTACAAGAGCCTGAAAGAGGTTAAACAGAGAGTGCTTTGCACCATTGTTGGTCTGAATTTGGTTAGGTGCATAGGTTAAGCCATTGTCTCGTTTGAGTTTGTTAGCCACTGCCTCTAAAAGCTCTGGAGTACCAGGAACAGCAGTATATTTTGTATGCCCCTCATCGAGTGCTTTTTTAGCAGCATTTTTAACAGCAACAGGTGTGTCGAAGTCTGGCTCTCCAGCAGAGAAAGAGATAACATCTTTACCTTCAGCTTTAAGTTCTCTAGCAAGAGTAGAGATTGCAATAGTCAAAGAGGAAGAGAGTGTCTGAATACGTTTTGAAAGCATGATTTATGTCCCTTGTTTTTTTGATAGAGTTCGTTATGTCGAAATCTTAGAAGTATACTCAAAAATCAATTAAATATTTGGCAGAGTTTTTATCTTATCTCATCGATTTAATAAAGCTTGAGTAGATTTCAGTAAGTTCATGGTCCTCTTTCTCCATAAGTTTTATATCACCTGTCTTAATGGTCTCTTCTAAAACAGCAATACGCTTAAATAGGTAGTTAAGAACCTCTTTTGTAATGTCTGGTATCATGTCGTGACGAAGCTCCTCATTTTTTGTGTCGTTACAGTTAATAATACGTGCAGGAACACCAACAGCAGTTGCACAGCAAGGTACATCTTTGACAACAACAGAGTTTGCCCCTATCTTGGCATTGTCTCCAATAGTAATGTTTCCTAATACTTTAGCCCCTGCACCTATGACAACACTGTTTCCAACAGTTGGGTGACGTTTGCCTGAGGAGGTGCTCACTCCTCCAAGTGTAACTTGTTGGTAGATAACCACATCGTTACCAATAATAGCTGTCTCTCCAATAACTACTCCTGCTGCATGGTCTATAAAGAGTCGCTCTCCAATTTGAGCTGCGGGGTGAATATCTACAGTAGTAACAAAACGGCTCAAGCCAGATATGAGTCTAGGAATAAAGCGTAACCCTCTTTTATAAAGAGAGTGTGCAACTCTATGAAAAAATAGAGCCCATAGACCAGGGTAGTTGAAAAAGATTTCAAAGACAGAGTGTAGAGCAGGGTCGTTTCGTTTAATATTACAAAAGTCCTCTTTTATTGTTCTAAAGATACTCAATTACTCTCCTATTTTATTTTTCATTATGTGCTTGTATAGTCTTAAGATAACTATTTTCGCTTAAATATAGATAGAGTTTCCCTAATAATTCTTGTTTTTGAGTAGAGTTGATAAGAGTTGAAGCTTCAATCTGCTGTTTTAGCCTTTTGTCTAAATAGTTTCTATCATAATCTAAGTCATCTAATACATCTATAATATTTTGAGACTCTATAAGATTTTCAATTAAAAAGTTACCATCTTTATCGAAGTTAATAACCACTTCTGTAGGGTGAGTAAAGAGGTTATGCCTCATACCTAAGACCTCTTGGTATGCTCCTGTTAAAAAGAAAGCTAAAAAGTACTCCTCTTTTTTTATATCTACATTATGTAAATAGAGTGGTATCTTCTCATCAAAGCTAATCTCACCATCGGAGTCACAGGTAATGTCCCAAAGTGTAGCAGGATTGGTTGGTGAGATATTTAGTTTGTCAATAGGCATCATTGGAAAGTGCTGTTGCAATCCCCAAAAATCAGCCAATGACTGAAAAGCAGAGAAGTTAACCAAGTAACGCTCTTGAATCTTGTTTTGTAGTCGTTGTAGTTCACTTGGAGCTATGTCGCTTAGTAGAACAATAGATTTTTTAATGATGAGGTTAACAAGTATCTCACAGTTAGAACGGTCTTCAAGGTCTATGTAGCCTAAATCAAACAGAGTCAAAAGGCTCTCCATGTGGTCAAGTGCATCGTGTAGATACTCTCGTGCATTTTGACAGTTTATTGAACTCCATAGCTCATATAGTTCAGCAATAAGAGGAGGGTTCTTCTCTTTGAGTCGTAGTGACTTCTCTTGATAGTCTTGGGAGAAGAGTTCTAGCACAGGAGCAATAAGCACAGAGTGAGAAGCAGCAATAAAACGCCCAGACTCTGTAAAGATGTCAGGTTCATCTATCTTTTTGTTTTTAGCTATCTCTTTAATCAAAAAGACAACATCGTTTGCAAACTCTACAAGGGTGTAGTTTACCTCTTTTGTCTGTTGATGTTGTGCATACTCTACAGCCAATCCTCCACCAATATTAATAGCACTAAGAGCAAAAGCTCCACGCTTTTTAAGGTCAGCATAGATATTTCCTGCCTCTCTTAGAGCCTTTTTTAGTGGGTTGATTTGTGACATTTGAGAGCCAATATGAAAGTGAATCATCCAGAGTTGTTCAAGTAGATTATGTTTTTTTATAAGGTCATAAGCCTCTAAAAGCTCAGTAGAGGTAAGTCCAAACTTTGAGCTGTACCCACCACTCTTAGCCCAGATGCCAATGCCAGAGCTATGTAGCCTAATACGTACTCCTATCTTTGGAACAACTGCCATGTCAAACTCACGTTTAACTTCAATAATAGTCTCTAACTCTCCAAGCCCTTCAATAGTAATAGTAATATTATGTCCCATATTTGCCGCAATAAAACATAGAGAAATCATCTCTTTATCTTTAAAGCCATTAACTGTAATAGGAGCTCCAAGAGGAGTGTGTGTCATAGCAATAATAAGCTCTGCTTTGCTACCTGCCTCTAAGCCATAGTTATACTCTTTTGAGACCTCCATAAGTGAGTTAACAAAGTTTGGAAATTGGTTAACCTTTAGAGGAAATACTGCTTGAAAAGCTCCTTTGTAGTTGAACTCTTTTTTAGCACGATTAAACTCACCATAGAGAGTATCTATCTGCTTTTTAATTAGATGTGGAAAGCGAAGAATAAGAGGACCTTTGTAGCCTCTATCTCTTACCTCTGAAGTAATCTCTAGCAAAGAGGGTTTTTTTGCATAGTTTATATTGACTGTGCTATTTTTTATAATAAAGTTTTCATCTCCCCAAATATCAATGCCATAATTTTTTTCCATATCTCCTCCTTTAAACCTGAGTTCGACGGAATACCATATCCACAAAAGCCTAAAAATAGGTAAGATTTTCAAAATCAAATTTGCAGGACTAGCCGTAGCTAATTCAAAAATTTTATTTTGGGAAGATTGCCTATTTTTAGGCTTCCCTACGGGTTTTACGAGGTTTCCCATATGCTTAGACAGATTTTTTTAGTGAAACTCCGCAACAAAGTGAGGACAATTAACTAGTTAGTCCTGCAAAAATCTGTCGTTGCCTATGCAGTGCTTTGCACTCTCTTTGAGAAAAACCTCGTAAAATTGTGGATATGGTATTCCGTCGAACTCAGGTTTTAAAATAAAAATATTATTATATCTAGTATATTTGTGTATAATTTTAAAAAGTAAAATTAGGATAGAGATGAAAAAAGGTATTGTTGCTATTGATTTAGGTTCAAACAGTTTGCGAATTTTAAAGATGGATTGCCATACAAAAGAGCGTTTAGGTGAGTTTCATAAGACAGTAAAGACAGCAGATAAACTAAGCCATACAGGGGTTGTCTCAAAAGAGGCTATAGAGCGTATTGTTACAGCACTCAATGAGGCAAAAGAGAGGCTTGGTTTTAGTGATGCAACAGTAAAAGCTGTAACTACAGAGGCTATTCGTCAAGCAAAAAATAGTGATGAGGTCTTAGCAACAATTAAAAGCAAAACAGGTGTAGAGTTTGAGGTAATAGATGGAGAGCAGGAGGCAAACTATGCCTTAATGGCTATTCAAGAGCGTCTAAAGCTTTTAGGAGAGCGACCAGAGAGTTTTATGATGGTTGACATTGGAGGTGGCTCAACCGAACTACTATTTCATTATGGAGAGGGTAAGAGTTTTTCAAAGAGCTTTCCAATAGGCATTGTAACGGTAACCCAGACCTTTAAGAGTCCACCTCAAATAGCCGATGCCATACCAGCTTTAATGAACCCAATGAGGGAGTACTACAATGAGATTGTCTCAAAGTATGGCAAGACCAAACTCTTTGTTGCCATAGCAGGAACACCAACTACAGTAGCTGCAATGAAGTTAGGAATGGAGTATGCAACTTATGATGCTCAAAAGATTCATGGAACAAGGCTCTCTCAAAAAGATTTAGTAACACAGCTTATGAGACTACTAGAGATGAATCCACAAGAGAGAGTAAAAGCTGTTGGAGTAGGGCGTGATGATTTGATTGTATCTGGTATCTTAATTTATGATGAACTCTATACCATTTCAGGTTTTAAAGAGTCAATGGTAATAGATGATGGACTCCGTGAAGGTGTAGCCTTTTCAGTATGCAAACAGAGGTAGCTAAATATTAAATATGTGTCTACCAGAAATAGTAAAAAACATATCAAAAGAGTTAAAAAAACTAAATGCCAAAGCCATAGTAGTAGGAGGAGCAGTACGTGACCACTTTTTAGGTTTGCCTAGCAAAGATTATGATATTGAAGTCTATGGTCTAAAGAGGATTGAGACTCTACAAAATCTCCTTGCCAAGTATGGTTCGGTTAATCTAGTAGGTAAGAGTTTTGGAATCTTAAAGTTTGTATATAATGGTGAGGAGTATGATTTCTCTTTTCCAAGAAGGGAGCAGAAAGTATCTACAGGACATAAGGGGTTTGATGTAGTATCTGATGGCTTTATGAGCTTTAAAGAGGCATCTTTGCGTCGAGACTTTACCATAAATGCACTTGGTTATGATGTAGAGCAAAAGAGATTTTTAGACCCATTTGGAGCTAAAGAGGATATGGAGTCTAAAAGGTTGCGACATATTGACTCTAAGAGATTTGTTGAAGACCCTCTGCGTCTATATAGGGCTGTGCAGTTTATAGCTAGATTTGGCTACACCTTAGATAGAGATACATTTGAACTCTGTAAAAATATGGTAAAAGATGGTCTACTTGATGAGCTACCAAAAGAGAGAGTCTACACAGAGTTCAAAAAGCTACTTCTAAAGTCAAAAAAGCCCTCTATTGGTTTTGAGCTTATGAGAGAGTTAGGGGTAATAGAACTATACTTTCCTGAACTTTATGCCATTATTGGTGTACCTCAAAGCCCTATTTGGCACCCAGAGGGTGATGTGTGGACTCATACACTTATGGCTCTTGATAAGATGGTAGAGCTAAAAAGAGGTGATGAGAAGCATGACTTAAAGATGATGTTTGCCATACTATGCCACGACTTAGGAAAAGCTACTCATACCCAAGTAACTCAAAAGAAGATAACAGCCATTGGTCATGAAAAAGCTGGGCTAGAGCCTACAAAGAGTCTTCTATACAGAGTTACAAATGAACATAATTTTATAGACTCTATTCTGCCTTTAGTTAAGTACCACTTAGCCCCATCTATCTACTTTAGAGGAAAAGCAAAAGACTCAACTATTAGAAAGTTGGCAACCAAAGTCAATATAGAAGAGTTAGTAACTGTAGCTAGAGCCGATTTTTTAGGTCGAACAACCAAGGCTTCTTTAAAAGGGGTCTATGAGGCTGGAGATTGGTTGCTCAAAAAGGCAGAGGAGTTAGATGTCTACAGCAAACCTTTAAAGCCTCTACTTCAAGGAAGAGACCTAATTGAGCTAGGATATAAACCATCGAAAGAGTTTAAGAGACTATTAGATGCTGTCTATAGTGAGCAGTTGGAGGGTAAAATAGTTAGTAGAATTGAAGCAGTTGAGTTTGTCTTAAATATCAAAGAGAGATTTTATGATAAGAACTGATATATTAATCTATAATATTTAGAAATTAATAAGGAGTATAATGTCTATTGTGACAAAAAGAGAGGTTTTAAAAAATATTCGGAGTGCAAGAAGGGAGCATGTAAAATGGGTCTATAGGGCTAAAAAACTTGTTAATGGCTTAGAGGTCTCTAAAGAGGATATACCTCTTAAAATAACATCTTGTGAATTTGGAAAGTGGTTTTATGGAGATGGTCAGATTCTATTATATATTTTTAAGGAAGAGGCTATAGAGAAGTTAGATGCAAAACATAGAGAGTTACATGATATTTATATAAATATTTTTAAAATCTATTTTAATTCTTCAAAACGTACGCTATGGGAAAAGCTTTTAGGACGTTCTAAGAAAATTTCAGCAACACAAGAGCAAGAAGCAATTAAATATCTTGCTCAGTTAGAAGAGGTATCTATTGAGTTGGTATCATATTTAAATATTATTGAAAAGAAGATAACTCTTATAGATGAAAAGAGTTTTAAGAAGTTTTTGTAGATTTTCTCTTACTATCTAAAATTTATTTTTGGTGTTTTCATTAAGAAAACACCCTCTCTATTCGTGTCTAAGTACATTAAGTGGATTTGTTGAAGATGCTTTTATGGCAGGGTAAAGAGAAGAGAGAAGTACAATAGTAATCGCCCCTACTATAATCATAATAAAATCACTTAGTGTTAAATCAACAGGCAATTTAGAGAACCCATAAACCTCTTCTGAGAGTTGAATAATAGGAAATGTTGTCAAAACCCATTTTCCAATAAGTCCTAAAATAGTTCCTGCAACAATACCACCTATACCAATAATTGCTCCAAGTTTAAAGAAAATATGTTGTATCTCTATTGTTGTTGCACCTAATGTTTTCATAAGAGCAATCTCTGAACGACGACTCATGACTGTCATAAGAAGAGAAGAGATAATATTTAGTGATGCAACTAAGATAATAAGTAGTAGAACTAAAAATAGAGCATGTTTCTCCATCTCCATAGCAGCAAAAAATGAGGCATTTTGTTCCCACCAACCCTGAATTCGTACACTTTGTGCATAACCTATCTTTTTAAGATATGCAATAATCTTTTTTTTGTCCTCTTGTGCATTGGTAGAGTAGATATGAATACCATCGTAGACTCCCTCTTTGCGTTTTAATATTTTTTGAAATGCACCATGTGTTGTATATATAATAGCTTTATCGTAAGTATTTATGCCAGAGTGAAATGTAGCATCAATAGTAAAACGTTTGTGTAGAGGCATAGAGCCAAAACCAACAGCTTGTTCTTCAGAGAAGTAGAGTGTAAGTTTTTGTCCTTTGTAGACACTCATCTCAACAGCTAGGGCTTCACCTATAACTATTTTAAATTTACTTTTTGTGTTGAGTGATGATTTCATGGACTTTTGGAAGACCTCATTTATCATCTTCTCTTTTTCAAAATCTATACCATATAAGATAGAACCATTTACATTTGAGCCAGATTTTGTAATGACTTGAGTAGTATAGTATGGTGAGAA
>JALWNF010000002.1 GCA_026995985.1 Campylobacteraceae bacterium | reverse complement strand
CAGAAAATAAAATTTTACAATTAGCAACCTTCTCTAACTATCAAATTATTGACCCTGCATATAGTTCAAATAGACCTATTAAACCTAAACGTAAATTTATTATATTATTAGGTATTGTATTAGGTTTAATTTTAGGTTCTTTATTAGCTTTTTTAAGAAATTCAAAATATGGATATATTAAAAGTAAAAATGATATTGAAGAACAAACTATCTTACCTATTTATGGAACAATTCCTTATCAAAAACATAAAAAGGGTACTATATATGTTAATCAAGTAGCAAAATCTCCATTTACTGAAGCATTTAGAACATTAAGAACCAATATACAATTAAAAAGTAATCAGCATAATGGTACAATAATACTAATAACCTCAACTATTTCTAATGAAGGAAAAAGTACTATTTCATCAAATTTAGCAACTATTTTAGAAATGGCGAAATATAAGACTCTTTTAATTAATTTTGATCTTAGAAAACCTAGTCTTCACAAATTTTTTGATATTCCAAATGAGAATGGAATTAGTAATTTTTTAAATGGAGAGTGTAATTTAGAAGAAATTATCTATGCAACAGAGTTTGCTAATTTAGATATTATACCATCAGGCCCAGTTCCACCAAACCCGTCTGAACTAGTATTATCAAAACAGTTACCTGATGTTTTTAAAAAACTTAAAGAGAAATATGAGTATATTATTATTGATACAGCACCAATTGGTATTGTTAGTGATACAAAAATACTTATGCAGTATAGCGATTTAAATCTAATTATTATACGAGAGGATTATGCAAAAAAAGAGTTTATCCAAACATTAGAGTTAATGATAGAAAAACATAACTTTAAAAATATAGGATTAATTCTCAACGCCTCAAAAGACAATGGTGGTGAGTACGGATATGGATATAGCTATGAGTATGAATAATTATGAATCTATTTTCTCTATTTAAATCTTCTTCTAAGTCTTACCAACTAAATAATAACCCTTTTAAGGTTGATATACACTCTCATCTACTTCCTGAAATAGATGATGGAGTACAAAGCTTAAAAGAGTCTATAGAACTTATAAAAAAATTTAAACTTTTGGGCTACACAAAACTAATTACTACACCTCATATTATTAGTGATTTTTATCCTAACAATAGAGAAATTATTATAGATAAACTTCATATAGTTCAAAATGCTTTAAAAGAGAATCATATAGATATATTAGTTGAAGCAGGAGCAGAATATTATGTTGATATGACTTTTTTAGAGCTTATTGAGGAGAAGAATATCATTACATTTATGAATCATTATGTTCTTTTTGAAACATCTTATAATGATAAACCTTTTATTTTAGAAGATGTCATAAGTAGTTTACTAGAAAATGGGTATATCCCTGTTCTTGCACATCCTGAACGTTATAGATATCTACATCAAAACATAGAAGAGTATAAAAAATTAAAAGCTCAAGGTGTACTTTTTCAAGTTAATGCTAAATCACTGTATAATCGTTCAAAGATTGAATATAAAATTGCTCTTAAACTTATTGAGCTAGGATTAGTAGATTTTATAGGAAGCGATGCCCATAGAATGAAAGATATAAATAAGTTAGAGACTTTTTTAAAAAGTAAAATCTGCAAAAAGACTATAAATTTTAATTACATTAAAAATAATCATTCAATTTCAATATAAGGATTAAAATGAAATATAACTATATTAAAAATTATCTTTTAAATAATCAAAGAACTTGGCTTATTACAGGTGTAGCTGGATTTATTGGTTCAAATCTTGCAGAGGCACTTTTAAAACTTAATCAAAAAGTTATTGGTTTAGATAATTTCTCTACAGGGTATAAGC
>JALWNF010000001.1 GCA_026995985.1 Campylobacteraceae bacterium | reverse complement strand
TTTTTAGATAATGATTTTCCATCAATAAGTTGCATATTTTCACTTTAAGCTAATTTTTCGGTATTATATCGAAAAATCTATTTTAGTGAGTTAATCAAATATGAAACAACTATTACTACTTTTTATACCTATTTTTATTTTTGCTAACCAAGAGAATAACCAAAACTTTAAAGAACAAGAGAGCTTTTTATCTACTGTTGAGTATGGGAGAATGCTCTATAAAAATCCACGTGGTATCTCCTGTCAGCAGTGTCATGGTGTAGCAGGAAGAGGAGGACAGAAGATTGCTAAATATTATGACAAATACAAAAACCCGAAAATTTTAAGAGGTGTTGATATTCGTGATTACTCTTTTGAAGATTTAAAGGCAAGTTTAAACAATGAGTACAAAGAGAATAATCGAACTAAACGTCATAAGATTATGCCTATGTACTATCTAACAGATGAAGAGGTTAAGGCTATATATACCTATATTCAAGAGACAAACAAAAGAGATTAGTGGTCACTCTTATAAAGAAACTCAATACTTGATGTATTAGGAGGCATAACAATAATATCAGTCTCAAATTTTTTACCATGCTCTACTCTTACTTTTACACCATTAGCTCCATCTCTATTTAAGTAAAGAAGCGAGATATTTTTAGATATTTTACCCCCTACCTCTAACATAAGTTGGTTCTGTTCATCTGCTCCTAGTATAAAGTGATTAATATTTATTCCTAAACTCTTCATAAGCCCTTTTGCAAATGTTCCACCAAGAAGAGTATAAGCCTCTGTTCCTTTTCCATTATTGGTTCCTGTCTCATCAAAAAGAATAAGCGAAAGAATCTCCTGTTGACTTAAATATGGGTCAGAGTTAAAGTTAATAATTGGTTCATCTGATGTACCAGATATAAATATATGAATTGTATATTGGTCTTTTACATAGTCTGCTTTAATATCAAGTAGAGGTTTTCTTACATCTCCTGCAAAGTAGAGATGACTCTCATCTAAAGTAAAGTGTTTCCCCTCAAGCTCATAGTATCCATCTTTTATGGTTGACATTCCTGTAATAAGCATGTGCTGTTTATAATCTTTTACAATACTTATATCACTTAAAAAACTCACCTCTATACCATCTCCTATATAATATAATGGTTTAGAGCTATTTACTTTAAGGTAGAGTTTTAAGTTTTGAAAAGGTGCTTCACTATCTTTTAACATATCTTGAACAATAATAATATCTGAATCTTCAATAATTCCAGTAGTAGGAAGTTCATATCTAATACTATTTCCCAATATATCTACATTTCCTGATACATCAAACTTATCTTCTAAAATTTTTGCTTTAATATTAACATTTAGTAGAAGGTCAAAGTTTTTATTTTTAAAATGGTAAGGAGTTGCTTTAACATAAAAGAGACCTTTTCTCTTCTCTAATTCATAATTACCATTTATCAAAACAACATCATTAACCCAAAGTTTTTTTATTTTAATATTTCCATTTTTAAAATATAGATAAGAGTTTTTATTAGAAAAGAAGTCATAAATATACTCATTTTTATCTATATTAAAATGATACCTCTCTAAGACTATATTAAAATCTTTATCAATATTAAATTTACTACTTATATTGTAGATATTAAAGAGAGAGAGATTTACCCCTTTATCTGAGAGATATTTAATATTTTTGCTCTCTATATGGCAAGAGATAGAGTTGTTTCTCTTTTGAGTTAATAGTATATCTACTGAACCTTGAATAGTAGGAGCTTCAAATTTATAATATTGTTTTAAAACTCTAAAACTCTTTTGAATATTAGCAATGTGACTCTCCACACGAATAGCTCCACTTAAATTGGTTGAGAGATAAATAGGCATATCATCTAAAAGAATATTTGCTTTTAAGAGTCTATATTTTTTAGTATCATAACTAAATTTTATACTCAAATCATTTTTATTATCTATCTCTGCTTTTAAGTGATTTTTATCTAAGGTAATCTTTCCAAATAGATTACTTAACCGTGAAAAATTTATATTTTTATCAATATCTTTTAATTTTGAATTTTTTGGTAGTTGGAGTTTAAAATCTATCTGATATGGCATTTTTAGTACCGTTTTAGCATTTAAATTTATTAGAGCAGAGCCAATATCTAAACTAATTTTTGATTTTTCTATATTTTTAAAAGGTAATAGTGCTGTAGCTTTTAAATCTAAAGTCTCATTTTGATAACTTTTATCTATAGATGGAAGAAGTTTACCTAAAAGAATATTTCTCTTTTTACTTACTAGATTTATATTGAGAGATTTATAGCTTTTAAGCTCTAAATCTCCTTTGAGTAGCTCAGAGCTAACTTCTGCTTTTAACCCCTTTTTATCCCCCTTAAACTCCACTTTTAGGTTAGTTAAAAGGTAATTAGATACTACATCTGGAACCTGCTGAAGTTCATCTAATGTCATATTACCATCATATGTAGTTTTACCTCTTTTAAAACTAATAATACTCTTAAGTTCAAGATTCATCTTTTTAGCATAGCTATTTGAGCCATAAATTTTACTTTGTACCTCTAAATCTTTTCCATAAATATATGATATTTTATGGTATGCTTTTGAGATGTTTATATTGAAGTTTTTACTATTAGATAGTAGTTTTTTTAGACGATGGTCTATCTCTATCCAAATACCGTGATGGTTTAGCTTCAAACTACTTGACAGTCGTTTCAATCCTCTATAGTTTATAGGAAGCTTATATTTGGTAAAGAGTCTCTTTTTTAATTTAATATCTCCTTTTGCATATATAGTCGATTCTCTTGCATAACCTCTATAGTCAATATTTCCTAAATTGGTCTGCCCCTTTACTCTTAGCTTTTTAAATCTATACTCATAGCCTCTATAGGGGTCAATAACTCCATTATATAGTTGTAAAGAGAGTCTTTTAATATATATCTCTCCGTAAGTAACAGGCTTTAGAGAAACAAATGCCTCTTTTACTCTAATCTCTTTAAAAGGGTTAAAAATATCTTTAGAGTCTTTTTTAATAATAGATTTATCTTTATGATTTTTTGATACTCTTTTTGCCAACTTTGTAATTGTAACAGTTGAAATATTTTTTAAAGATAGACTATCTAATAAGAGTCTACCCTTTACTATCTCTCCTTTTAACTTAAGATTAGCAATATCAGAATCAAAAGCGAGATTTATCCCCTTACTATCTATAATGAAATCTTTGTCAACCTCCATCTCTCTACTCTCAAATAGAAAAGATGAGAACTTTACCCCTTCAAAAATATATGGATTAATATCGACATGAATATTACTCAAAGAGAGCGTATAGTCAAAAGAGGGACTACTACTTTTTGTTGAGTTAGTCTCTAACTCCTTTACCATTCCTATAACAGCATCAAGCTCCAATCCCTCTACCTCTACTCTAGTTAAAGAGACTTTATGATAGAGTAGACTAATAGGATTCCAATGAATTGTAGCTTTATGAAAAAGTTGATGATTATCATAAGATAGTCCTTGTACTCTTAAACCTTCAAAAAGGTTTCCACTAATTGATTTATAGGTAAATTTAGTTGAGGGGAGTATCTGCTTAGCAATAATTGTTACAGTTCGTGAGTCAGTAGCAATAAATAGACAAAGTACAGAAACAATTAAAACTATCTCTAATAATACTAGAAACCAATAAAAAAGACGTATCAAAACGATTGACCTACCTGAAAGTGTACTGCTCGTTGAGATTTATCATGTATATTCATTCCTAAATCAATCTTAAAAGGGCCAATAGGGGTCTCATAACGAAAACCAACTCCTGCAGAGCTTATAACTCTATTTGTAAACTCCCAAATACCTTGATTATCTGAAATCATTGTATTGTCATTAAAGAGTGCTCCTCTAAATTTTTTATAAATAGGGAAATTGACCTCTAAACTTAAATTTGCAAAGGTAAATCCACCAAGCTCACTATCTTTAGTTGGGGACTCTGTAATTCCTAATCTATCATAACCATAAGCTCTATTGGTAAAAGCTCCACCTGCAAAAAACTTTTTTGACTCAGGCATACTATTTTTATATAGCTCAATAGCACCAATTCGACCAACAGAAGATAGCGTGATATTCCAACTAGGAGTGTAGATAAATCTTAACTCATCTTCATATTTTAAATATGATGTACTATCTGAACTATATTGGAGTCCATACTCCATATTGTGTGCAAAGTAGAAACCATTTTTAGGATTTAGTTTGGAGTCTCTTCTGTCATAAATAAGTTTAACAAAAGGGTATATAAGAAAAAAGTGTTTATCAAGAATCTGATTTGCATTAAAAATATCTCTCTGCTCAACACCCAATCCAATACTATTATGCCACTGCGAACTTTTATGAATAAGATATAGCTTATCAAAAACAACATGTTCATCAAAGTTATGAATATCTCTCTCTTCAGAGTAACCAACTGAATTTAAAAAGTCTAAATGGTAACCTTTTATAGAGTAGACATAGGGTACAAAAAGTCTACTCTCAACTCTCTTTTGGTCTTTAGAGAGAAGTGTATCAAAGACTAACTTCTTACCATTTCCATGATAGTTTCGATACTCCCAATAGAATCTACCTTGAAACTTTAAATCGGTAGCATACCCTAAACCCATTCTAGTATGTATCTTTTTAGATACCTCTTTATAGGTAATATCCACAGGCTTTCTATTGTAAAGCTTTCTGCTATAATCTAAATTTAATTGGTCAAAAGACTCTAAACTATATAGTGCTTCATAGCTATCTTTTATCTTTTCAATATTAAAGACATCTCCCTCTTCAAATTGCAAACGTGAAAGAATAATATCATCGTCCATAGTTTTAGATTTAGTCTTTATAGTAACTTTTCCAAAATGACACAGCTTCCTCTTTTCTAAGTCTATCTTTATAAAAGCTTTATACTTTTCTAAATCTAAATAGGCTTTAGTAGATAGTTCAGGACTACAGTACCCCTCTGTAAGGAGTCGTTTATGAATATTTCTTTTTGTCTCTGTAAAGTCTTTAGCTCTAAAACGCTCTCCTTTAATCAAAGTAATATCTTCACTTAAATCCAAATCGCTATCTATAATAATATCTTCAATTATAATAGGTCTATTCTCTTCTATAATAACCTTAATAGCTTCTCTATCTCTATAGGTACTAATATTGGCATCATAAAATCCCTCATTTTTATAAAAAAGTCTAAAGGTCTCTTCTAGCTTATCATACATTTTAATATTAACTTTTGGAAGTCTATCTTTCCAAAAGACATAAAATGGAGGCTTTTTTGCACCAATTACCTCCTCTAAATCGGAGGTAGAGACAATTTTATTTCCTTCAAAGATAATAGGAACCAATATTGCTTTATTATTTTTAGAACTCAATGATGAGACTATGAGTAACAATATTAAAATATATTTCATTAAAGATTTCTACTATCTTATCTGTCCATTCCCATAAATCTTAAACTTATATGTTGTTAACTCATTAATTCCCATTGGTCCTCTTGCATGAAGTTTATTAGTTGAAATTCCAACCTCTGCTCCAAAACCAAACACTCCACCATCTGTAAAACGTGTACTTGCATTAACATATACACAAGCAGCATCAACAGCATTCATAAATTTTTCAGCAGCTGAGTAGTTTTCAGTAATAATCGCTTCAGAGTGACCTGAACCATACTTGCTAATATGCGCAATAGCCTCCTCTATACCAGAGACTACTTTAATATTTAAAATATTTGCCAAATACTCAGTATTGTAATCTACCTCTGTAGCAGGTTCTACAAATATAAACTCTCTTGTTACAGCACACCCTTTAAGTTTTGTTCCTCTATCAACAAATGCTTTATATAGTCCAGGAAGCAGAACTTTAGCTATCTCTTTATCAAGAAGAAGAGTCTCCATAGCATTACAAACACCTGGTCTTTGACACTTTGCATTAATAGCAATACTTAAGGCTTTAATATGACTCGCATCTCTATGAATATAGGTATGACAAAGCCCTTTATCATGTTTTACCACAGGTACTGAGGCATTTTTAGAGATAAATCTAATAAGTGCCTCTCCACCACGAGGAACTATTAAATCAACATACTCATCTTCTTTAATAAGCTTAGCTACACCCTCTCTTGTTGCATCAGGAAGAAGTGAAATAATCTCTTTTGGCAACTCATTTTTAACTAAAACCTCTTGCAGTACCTTAGCAATAGCACTATTTGAATTTTCTGCCTCTTTTCCACCTTTTAAAATAGCAACATTACCACTCTTAAAACATAAACCAGCTACATCAGAGGTAACATTTGGTCGAGACTCATAGATGACCCCTATTACACCAATAGGTACAGAGACCTTCTCAATACGTAAGTTATCATCGTTTACCCACCCCTCTAAAACTCTTCCTACAGGCTCTTTTAGTACAGCTATCTCTCGTAGAGAGTTAGCCATAGCTTCTACTCTAGTCTCATCTAACAACAATCTATCAAGAAGAGCTGAGTTCAAATTTGCCTTCTTTCCTGCTTCCATATCTTTAGCATTGGCATTTACTATAACTCTCTTATTCTGCAACAATGCATCTGCCATCTCATTTAAGATTCTATTTTTTGTTTTTCCATCTAAAGTTGCAATAATCTGTGTTGAGGCTTTCGCTTGTGCTAAAAACTCTTTCATAATATTTTTCCTTTTTTTATATAACCTAAGTAGACTTATTCCCAATATTCTTATGGAAACAAGTAATATTAATTGTGTGGATTATTATATCTTTTTTGCTCTTTTATATCTATAAACATAGGCTATTGTTCCTATCATAATCAAAAAGAGTGTTCCTAAAACTATCTCATGAAGATAGCTTTTAATAAGCTCTTCATTTCCACCAATAAAGTAACCTAAAAGTGCTAAAACAATAACCCATATTCCAGCCCCAAGAGTAGTGTGAAGCATAAACTTTTTAAGATTCATAGCAGAGAGTCCAGCAGGAAGTGAGACAAACTGACGCACCCCTGGAATAAGCCGTGCCACAAAGGTAGAAAATGAGCCATGCTCTACAAAAAATCTCTCCATCTTCTGAAGCTTCTCTTCTGTAAAGAAGAAGTACTTACCAAATCTTAGCACCCCTTTTCGTCCATATTTTTTAGCCAAGTAGTAGTTAAACAACGCTCCAGCCAAAGAGCCTAATGTCCCAATAACAATGGCTAAAGTCAAACTCATATCTCCTTTTGAAGCTAAATACCCAGCAGGTATCATAGCTACTTCACTTGGAAAAGGAAAAAATGTACTCTCTAAAAACATCATTATAAAAATGCCCAAATACCCAAACTCTCGGGCAAAATTTACTATTATATCTACTATCTCTTGCATATCTCTTCTTTAAATTGATTTAATTTTTTCTCATTTGCTTGAATGACCCAAGCCACTCTATTGGCTAAAAATTCTCGCTCTACTTTAGTAATACCTAACTTATTTAAAATATACTCTCTCTTTTGAATATCACTATAGCTAGAGTCAAACTCATAGCTAAACTCTTTTTCATATTTTACAATATTGGCTTGATTTAAAACCTCTTTAACAGCCGAAGCGTAAGCTCTAGCCATACCACCTACACCAAGCTTTATGCCACCAAAGTAACGAACAGTTAAAATGGCAACATTTATCATATCTTCACCACGAAGTACATTTAAAGAGGGAACTCCAGCACCACCTTTTGGCTCACCATCATCTGATGAGTTCTCTACTATCTGGTCAAACTCATTAAGGTAACGCAAAGCATAGACTACATGGTTAGCCTTTGGGTGTTGCTCTTTTAGCCTCTCTTGTAGACCATCAAACTGCTCTATTGGGACTAGATGGGTTATAAATTTTGAGCGTTTAACCTCATAATTAGCTACAAAAGCCTCTTGTACTGTATGCATTAGAGAGCATCTACCTTTTTAGCTATAAAATCTGCAAACTCATCACTGTCATTAAAACATTTTGCTACACGATAGTCATCATACTTTATCTTATTGGCTATCTCTCTATGTTCAATATCTAGTTCATAAACAGTCTCTGAGTTATCAATAGTAAATGCCAAAGGGTAGATAAGTACTTTTCGATTGTAAGGAGTACGCAATACATCTACCAAATTTGGCTCTAACCATGCAGAGTTTCCAACTTTTGACTGATAGACCAACTTAATATTTTTAAACTCTATACCTCGTTCATGTAGATATATACGAATAGCCGAAACATTCCCCTCTACCTGATTTTGATAAGGGTCACCAGCTTTAATAATACTCATAGGCAGACCGTGAGCAGAAAGTAGTAAATCATAATCTTCACTATTTTTATCTCCCAAAGCTTCTATAATCTTATCTACTGACATTTTAATATAGTCATAGTCATCATAATAAGGCTCTACAACTCTAATTTTAGGCTCATAGCCCAAAGCTTTACATCTATCTTCTATATCTTCAACAGAAGAGAGTGTTGTA